>NZ_JAMYBY010000026.1:0-65478 GCF_024126555.1 Pseudomonas sp. VE 267-6A | reverse complement strand
AACAAAACGCCCGATGCGGTGCATCGGGCGTTTTGAGGCCTATCGGCCTACCTGAACAGGTGTAAACCTATTTCAGGACTAGACACGTCAAACGAGCGGTTTATGCTCTTCTGCAGCTTCCTGCGACTGCTCGGCAGCAGCGGCGGCCGCTGCGGCTTCAGCTTCGCGCTTGCGGCGACGCACTTCACGCGGGTCGTTCGGTGCACGGCCGTTGGCCAGCGTGACGACCGGTGCCTCAACCTCGGCAGGCTCGGCGATCGGTGCCTGTGCCTCGGCGACCGGTGCTGGCTCAGCGGCAATGACCGGCTCGGCTTCGACTGCAGCCGGCGCTTCAGGCTCGCTCGGCAGGGCGATGACCGGCTCGGCAGCTACAGGTGCCTCGACGGGCGCTTCGACAGCTGGCGCCTGCTCAGGGGCTTGAGCCGGTGCTTCCACCAGGGCCTCTACCTTGGCCTCGGCCTCGATCTGGGCCTCGACTGGTTGCGGAGCAACTTCGACGACAGGCTCGATGCTCGACTCGACTGCCTGCACCGGTGCTTCGAACGGTTGTTCGATCACAGGGGCGATGGCCGCTTGTTCAGCAACAGGTTCTTCGGCAGCGGGCTGTTGAACGGTTTCGTTCGACTCGGTGCTGGTTTCGACAACCACTGGCTCGACGGTGCCGGCCTCGAAAGGCGTTTCGGCCACGACGGCTGGGGTGTCATCGACAGCGGCAGTTGCACGCTCGGCCTGAACGTTGGCCTGGGCCTCGGCGTCGGCACTGATGTTGCTGGTGGCAACGGCGGCAGTCACGGCCAGGCCGGCAGCCAGTTCCACGCCCGAAGGCTGCGCATTGCCTTCGCTGCGTTTTTCCGCAGCAGCAGGTTGTTCGCCAGCTTGTTCGGCGCCTTCTTCGGTGCCGTCTTCGCTGCCTTCGACCACATTGCCGTTGGCATCACGCTGACGCTCACGACGGTTGCTGCGACGACGCTGACCGCGCGAGCGACGACGTGGACGATCGCCTTCGGCGCCTTCCTGGTTGTCATCCTGCAGCAGCTCTTCGTTTGGCAGTTGCTCTTCGGCCGCATCCTCGACCGGCTCGGCCGGGCGTGGCTGACGCTCTTCGCGTGGCGGACGCGGTGCGCGCTCCTCGCGAGGGGCACGTTCTTCACGTGGTGCGCGCTCTTCACGCGGTGCACGCTCTTCACGTGGCTGACGCTCTTCGCGCGGGGCGCGCTCAGGACGTTCTTCGCGAACGGCCGGGGCCGGGGTGGCATCCAGAGGCTCACGCAGTTCGCGTACCGGGCGATCTTCGCGTGGGCGACGGTCTTCGCGTGGGGCACGCGGCTGACGTTCTTCACGCGGGGCGCGTGGTGCGCGTTCTTCGCGGGTCGAGGTCTCTTCACGGGCTTCGCGAGGCTGGCGTTCTTCACGCGGCTCACGTGGCGCGCGCTCGGCACGCTCTTCGCGTGGCTTGCGCTCTTCATCGCGACGACCGTTGCGGTTGCGGCTCTGCTGGCGACCGTTGCGACGCTCCTCGTTGCGCTGAGGACGCTCGGTGGCAGGCTTCTCGGTTACCACCGGTGCGGCGGCCACAGGTTCTTCCTTGCCGGCGAACAGGCTGACCAGCGACTTGACCAGGCCCTTGAACAGGCTTGGCTCTGGCAGGGCGTGTACCGGGGCGGCTGGGGCAGCAGGGGCTTCCGGAGCCGGTACCGGAGCATTGGCGCGGGCCGGTGCAGTCTTGACCGCGGCTTCCTGGCGAACCAGGGTGCGGGTGGCGGCAGCCGGTTGCACTTCTTCGGTTTCGGTCGCAGCGATTTCGTAGCTGGACTGGTTGTTCAGGGCTTCCGGGCTGTCGTCGCGCAGGCGCTGCACTTCGAAATGCGGGGTTTCCAGGTGGTCGTTCGGCAGAATGACGATACGCGCCCGGGTGCGCAGTTCGATCTTGGTGATCGAGTTGCGTTTTTCGTTGAGCAGGAACGCGGCGACCGGGATCGGCACCTGGGCACGCACCTCGGCAGTGCGATCCTTCAGGGCTTCTTCCTCGATCAGGCGCAGGATTGCCAGCGACAGCGACTCGACGTCACGGATGATGCCGGTGCCGCTGCAGCGCGGGCAGACGATGCCGCTGCTTTCGCCCAGGGAAGGGCGCAGGCGCTGGCGGGACATTTCCAGCAGGCCGAAGCGCGAAATGCGGCCGACCTGTACGCGGGCACGGTCGGCTTCCAGGCACTCGCGCACCTTTTCTTCGACGGCGCGCTGGTTCTTGGCCGGGGTCATGTCGATGAAGTCGATGACGATCAGGCCACCGATGTCACGCAGACGCAGTTGGCGGGCGATTTCCTCGGCCGCTTCCAGGTTGGTCTGCAGGGCGGTTTCCTCGATGTCGCTGCCTTTGGTGGCGCGCGCCGAGTTGATGTCGATGGACACCAGGGCTTCAGTCGGGTCGATCACGATCGAGCCGCCCGATGGCAGGTCGACGACGCGCTGGAAGGCGGTCTCGATCTGGCTTTCGATCTGGAAGCGGTTGAACAGCGGCACGCTGTCTTCGTACAGCTTGATCTTGCTGGCGTACTGCGGCATCACCTGGCGGATGAAGGTCAGGGCTTCTTCCTGGGCGTCGACGCTGTCGATCAGCACTTCGCCGATGTCCTGGCGCAGGTAGTCGCGGATGGCGCGGATGATGACGTTGCTTTCCTGGTAGATCAGGAACGGCGCTGCGCGGTCGAGGGACGCTTCCTTGATGGCGGTCCACAGTTGCAGCAGGTAGTCCAGGTCCCACTGCATCTCTTCGCTGCTGCGGCCCAGGCCGGCAGTGCGAACGATCAGGCCCATGTCGGCAGGGGCAACCAGGCCGTTGAGCGCTTCGCGCAGTTCGTTGCGCTCTTCGCCTTCGATGCGACGGGAGATGCCGCCGGCACGCGGGTTGTTAGGCATCAGGACCAGGTAACGACCGGCCAGGCTGATGAAGGTGGTCAGGGCGGCGCCCTTGTTGCCGCGCTCTTCCTTCTCGACCTGGACGATGACTTCCTGGCCTTCGCTCAGCACTTCCTTGATGTTCACCCGGCCTTCGGGCGACTTCTTGAAGTATTCGCGGGAGATTTCCTTGAGGGGCAGAAAGCCGTGGCGCTCGGAGCCGAAATCGACGAAGGCGGCTTCAAGGCTGGGCTCGATGCGGGTGATCTTGCCCTTGTAGATGTTGGCTTTTTTCTGCTCGCGTGCACCGGACTCGATGTCCAGATCGTAGAGGCGCTGGCCGTCTACCAGAGCAACACGCAACTCTTCGGGTTGAGTCGCGTTAATCAGCATTCTTTTCATGTAGTACCGTCGGTTTCCGGGCTGCCGGAAACGGCGTTCGGCACACACGACTTCTCACGGTCGGTGTCAGGGTGCGTCAGGGGTGGCGGACCATCCCGTGTCCAGCGGCTTGCGGTCGGACTGGTCGCCCAGTGCTGCCGAAGTCGCGACGACGCGTCCTGCTAGCTGTGGTGTCAAATGCACTCAGTCAGGAGGAGGAATCAGCCTTCGGCCGTGGACACCCTGGGGCATCTTGATCAAGACCGGGTCCGGTCGCGGGCCAGAGGGCCTGTGGACTGGACGCAGTGCTACACGGTCCGACGGTTGTGCATCTCCACCCTACACGTATCCCTGATAATTCGGGTGCTGCCGCGCGCTGAATCCGCAACGGGTTGCAGTTATCGCCAGCTCCATACGGGAGCCCGCGCTTTCTATGGCTAAGGCTGGTATTTCCGAAGCATTCGCCGTGACTGCGTGAAAGCGACTGCACTGAAGGAGTGGGCATCGAAAAAAACGTGCAGGAGGGTCAAACACCGCTCTTGTTGTTTTTTATCGGTCTTCTCTCATCGGCGCTGGTAGCGATTCCAGGCACTTCTGTAAACTGGCGAAAGCCCCGTCGGACGGCCTCGCGTCCTCGAGAATTGCGTAGGTCAGGGCCGGCTCAAAGCCATTGGTCCGCTGGCCAGCCGCTTTTGGCGGCGTTCGCGACTATAGCAGCAATCATTAAGTGCTTCAAATCCATAAAAAATTGTTATGATTCGCAAATGACGACTACTACCCCTCCGACCTCCGGCGTCCAGCTGATCGAGGTCGCGCCGGAACTTGCCGGCCAACGGATCGACAACTTCCTGATCACTGCACTCAAGGGCGTTCCCAAGACCTTGATTTATCGCATTTTGCGCAAAGGCGAAGTGCGGGTGAACAAGGGACGGATCAAGCCAGAGTACAAATTGCAGGCCGGCGATATCGTGCGCGTGCCGCCCGTTCGTCTGCCTGAGCGTGACGAGCCGGTGCCGCTGGCACAGGGCCTGCTTCAGCGACTCGAAGCGGCCATCGTGTACGAAGACAAGGCCCTGATCGTGCTCAACAAGCCTGCTGGCATCGCCGTGCACGGCGGCAGCGGGCTGAACTACGGTGTGATCGAAGCCTTTCGTCAGTTGCGCCCGGATACCAAGGAGCTGGAGCTGGTGCATCGGCTCGATCGCGATACCTCCGGTCTGCTGATGATCGCCAAGAAGCGCAGCATGTTGCGCCATCTGCATGCCGCGTTGCGCGGTGACGGCGTCGACAAGCGCTACATGGCGCTGGTGCGTGGTCACTGGGCCACGGCCAAGAAGCAGGTCAATGCGCCGCTGCTCAAGAGCAACCTGCGTTCCGGCGAGCGGATGGTGGAAATCAACGACGAAGGCAAGGAGGCGCTCACCCTGTTTCGCGTGCTGCGCCGTTTCGGCGATTTCGCGACCATGGTCGAGGCACGCCCGATTACTGGCCGTACCCACCAGATTCGCGTGCATACCCTGCATGCCGGGCATTGCATCGCCGGCGACAGCAAGTATGGCGACGAGGATTTCACTCGCGAGATCCGCGAGCTGGGCGGCAAGCGCCTGTTCCTGCATGCCTATGCGCTGACCGTGCCGTTGCCCGATGGCGGCGAGCTGAAGCTGGAGGCGCCGGTGGACGACATGTGGGCCAAGACCGTGGAGCGTTTGAGTGCGCCGTGATTACGACCTGCTGATCTTCGATTGGGACGGCACGCTGGCCGATTCGATCGGGCGCATCGTCGAAGCGATGCATCGCTCGGCCGAGCGTGCCGGCTATGCGCTGTGCTCGGACGAGGCGGTCAAGGGCATCATCGGCCTGGCGCTGCCCGAGGCGATCAGCACGCTGTACCCGCATCTGGATCAGCCTGAAGTCATGGCGTTTCGTCAGCATTACGCCGACATCTATATGGCCCTGGATACCCAGCCGTCGCCGTTGTATCCCGGCGTGGTCGAGGCCCTCGAGTCGTTCAGGGCCGATGGCTATCGCCTGGCAGTCGCTACCGGCAAGGCGCGTCGCGGCCTGGACCGGGTGCTGGTGGCCAATGGCTGGGAAACGTTCTTCGACATTACCCGGGCTGCCGACGAAACCATGGGCAAGCCGCACCCGCGCATGCTCGAGGAGATCCTGGCCCATTGCCAGGTGCCGGCGAGCCGTGCGTTGATGGTGGGCGATTCGTCGTTCGACCTGCTGATGGCGCGCAATGCCGGCATGCATTCGGTGGCGGTGGGGCATGGGGCGCTGTCGCTCGAGGCATTGAGCGTTTACGAGCCGCAGTTGTCCATACAGCACTTTTCACAATTGCAGGCGTGGCTAGGCCGAACCGCTGCAATCGAATTTCCAGGGTAGGTGAGCATGACTGACGAGTGGAAGGCGCCTGACGCCGAAAAGAACGAAGAGCGCACCAGCTGGAAGCTGCTCGAGAAGACCTTGCTGGCGGGCGTGCAGGAGCAGCGTCGGGCCCGGCGCTGGGGTATTTTTTTCAAGCTGCTGACGTTCGTGTACCTGTTCGGCATCCTGGCCCTGTTTTCGCCGTTGATGGATATCGACAAGACCGCCGCCCGTGGCGCGAGCCATACGGCGCTGATCGAGGTGCGCGGGATCATTGCGGACAAGGAGCCGGCCAGCGCCGACAACGTGATAGCCAGCCTGCGTGCGGCCTTCGACGACGCCAAGACCAAGGCGGTAGTGCTGCGTATCAACAGCCCGGGCGGCAGCCCGGTGCAGTCTGGCTACATCTATGACGAGATTCGTCGTCTGCAGGCCGCCAAGCCGTCGGTCAAGGTGTACGCGGTCATCAGCGACCTGGGTGCGTCGGGTGCCTACTATATTGCCAGTGCGGCTGACCAGATCTATGCCGACAAGGCCAGCCTGGTGGGCTCGATTGGTGTGACGGCAGCTGGCTACGGCTTTGTCGGCACCATGGAGAAGCTGGGTGTCGAGCGTCGTACCTATACGGCGGGTGAGCACAAGGCCTTCCTTGATCCATTCCAGCCGCAGAAACCGGACGAAACGGCCTTCTGGCAGGGTGTGCTGGACACCACCCACAAGCAGTTCATTGCCAGTGTGAAGCAGGGGCGCGGCGAGCGGCTCAAGGACAAGGAGCATCCCGAGCTGTTCAGCGGGCTGATCTGGTCGGGTGAGCAGGCCGTGCAGCTGGGGCTGGTGGACGCCCTGGGCAATGCCGATTATGTGGCGCGTGAGGTGGTGGGGGAGAAGACCCTGGTTGATTTCACCGTCGAAGAGTCGCCGTTTGATCGCTTCTCCAAGCGCCTGGGTGCCAGCGTCGCCGAGCACCTGGCTATGTGGATGGGCTTTCAGGGGCCGGCACTGCGCTGAGAGTGCTGATTAATGAAAAACCGGCCAGATGGCCGGTTTTTTATTGCTGGTATTGGCTTGCCCTCACGGTATGCTCACCCCTTCCTTGAGCAGCATGTCGACCAGTCGGATCAGCGGCAGTCCCACCAGGCTGGTGGCATCGCAGCCGTGGGTGCTTTGGAACAGGCTCACCCCCAGCCCTTCGCACTTGAAGCTGCCGGCGCAGTCATAGGGTTGCTCAGCGTGCAGGTAGCGTTCGATGCGTGGCAGGTCCAGTTCGCGCATGTGCACGGTAAATGGAACGCAATCGACCTCGCAATGGCCGCTCTGGGTATTGAGCAGCGCCACGCCGGTCAGGAAGGTGACGTGATTGCCGCTCGCAGCCAGCAATTGCTCGCAGGCCTTTTCGAAGGTGTGTGGCTTGCCCAGAATCTGTTCGCCCAGCACGGCAACCTGGTCGGAGCCGATGATAAGATGCCCCGGATGGCTGGCAGCCAATGCCTCGGCCTTGTGCCTGGCCAGGCGCTTGACCAGCTCTGGGGCGGGCTCTTCGCCGATGCGCTGTTCGTCGATATCGGGCGCTGCCCAGGCAAAGGGCAGTTGCAGTCGCGCCAGCAATTCGCGCCGGTAGGGTGAGCTGGAAGCCAGTAACAAGGGCAGCATGATGAACTCCTGAGCAGGTGCGCCGATTCTAACATGTTGAACGGGGCCGAATTTCCTTTGACAGGGGCGGGGGGCATCCCTAGAATGCTGCGCCTATGTTGAATGACCCGATTCCACCTCACGTTGACCCGCGCAAATTGGCCGATCGTGGTGTTTCTCTCGAAGGAACGCTGCTACTCGCCGATTTGGAGAGACTCTGCGACCCGCTTTCCGACGATGTCGGTACGGTGCAGGCTAAATTCGATTTTGAGCGAGACGAACAGAAAACCGTGGTTATCCACAGTGCTCTGACCGTCGAGGTCAAGATGGTTTGCCAGCGTTGTCTTGAGCTGGTCACCCTGCCGATCCACAGCGAATCTACATATGCTGTGGTGAAAGAGGGTGCGAATACCCAGTCGTTACCGAAAGGTTATGACGTGCTGGAACTGGGCGAAGATCCTTTGGATCTGCAAGCATTGGTCGAGGAAGAGCTTCTGCTCGCCTTGCCCATCGTGCCTGCTCATCATCCGGAAGAATGCCAGCAGCCGGCGGGCGCCGATGAGCCCGAACCGAGCAAGGACGAGGTAACGCGGTCCAACCCGTTCAGTGTATTGGCGCAGTTAAAGCGTGACCCAAACGTTTAGGAGTTAATCAATTATGGCTGTTCAGCAGAACAAAAAATCCCGCTCTGCCCGTGACATGCGCCGTTCGCACGACGCTCTCTCGGAAAACGCTCTGTCCGTAGAGAAAACCACTGGTGAAGTGCACCTGCGTCACCACGTATCGCCAGAAGGCGTATACCGTGGTCGCAAAGTGATCGACAAGGGCGCTGACGAGTAATCCTTGTCCGCTCAGATCGCGATTGACGCAATGGGCGGGGACTTCGGTCCCCGCAGCATTGTTCAGGCCAGCATTGCTTGCCTGTCGGCTACTCCCTCGCTGCACCTGACCCTCGTCGGTCAACCCTCCCTCCTTGAAGATCTGATCGCTGGCCAGTCGGCAGCGGATCGCGCGCGCCTGCATATTGTGCCGGCCAGCGAAGTGATCGGCATGGACGAGCGGCCGTCCCAGGCGCTGCGTGGCAAGCCCGACTCGTCGATGCGCGTGGCCCTCGAACTATTGCGTGATGGCAAGGTGCAGGCCTGCGTGAGCGCCGGCAACACCGGCGCGCTGATGGCGTTGTCGCGCTATGTGCTCAAGACCCTGCCCGGCATCGATCGGCCTGCGATGGTGGCGGCCATACCGACCCAGACTGGCTATTGCCAGCTGCTTGACCTGGGGGCCAACGTCGACTGCAGCGCCGAGCACCTGTTCCAGTTCGCCGTGATGGGCTCGGTGGCGGCGCAAGCGCTGGGCATTTCCCGGCCGCGTGTGGCGCTGCTCAACATCGGTACCGAAGACATCAAGGGCAACCAGCAGGTCAAGCTGGCTGCGACGCTGCTGCAAAATGCCCGCGGCCTCAACTACATCGGCTTTGTCGAGGGCGATGGCCTGTACCGTGGCGAAGCGGATGTGGTGGTGTGCGACGGCTTTGTCGGCAATATCCTGCTCAAGTCCAGCGAAGGCTTGGCCACCATGATCGGTGGGCGCATCGAGGCGCTGTTCAAGCGTGGCCTGATGGCGCGGGCAGTGGGGGCCCTGGCGATGCCGCTGCTCAGTCGCCTGAAGGCCGACCTTGCGCCGGCGCGCCACAATGGCGCGAGTTTTCTCGGCCTGCAGGGCATCGTCATCAAAAGTCATGGCTCGGCGGGTGTGCAGGGTTTCCAGAGCGCGATACAGCGGGCGCTGATCGAGATCCAGGAGAACCTGCCGCAGCGCTTGCACGGCCGTCTGGAGGATCTGCTGCCTTAGGCATCGGCACAACGACGTGCATAAATGTGACCGCTTGGTTCTCGTTACCATCCAATTGTCAGTTTTCTCGCGCTCAGCCCCGGCTGGGCGCTATTTTCGACGACAAGATCATTAGGGGCTTGTTCAATGTCTGCATCCCTCGCATTCGTCTTTCCTGGCCAAGGTTCGCAGTCGCTCGGCATGCTTGCCGAGCTGGGCGCCCAGTACCCGCTGGTCATCGATACCTTCCGTGAGGCCTCCGAGGCTCTCGGTTACGACCTGTGGGCACTGACCCAGCAGGGCCCGGAAGAACAACTCAACCAGACGGACAAAACCCAGCCGGCCATCCTGACCGCCTCGATCGCCCTGTGGCGCCTGTGGCTGGCCGAAGGTGGCGCGCGCCCTGCATTCGTTTCCGGGCACAGCCTGGGTGAATACAGTGCGCTGGTGGCTGCCGGCAGCCTGAGCCTGGGTGACGCGGTCAAGCTGGTCAAGCGTCGCGGCGAGCTCATGCAGGAGGCCGTGCCGGCCGGGCAGGGCGCCATGGCTGCGATTCTGGGCCTGGATGACGCCGTGGTCGTGGACCTGTGTGCTCAGGCCGCGCAGGGTGAGGTGGTCAGTGCGGTCAACTTCAACTCCCCGGGCCAGGTTGTCATTGCCGGTGCCAAGGCTGCTGTAGAGCGCGCCATGGAAGCCTGCAAGGCCGCCGGCGCCAAACGCGCGCTGCCGCTGCCGGTCAGCGTGCCGTCGCACTGCGAGCTGATGCGCCCGGCCGCCGAGCGGTTTGCCGAATCGGTGAATGCCATCCACTGGCAGGCCCCGCAGATCCCGCTGGTGCAGAACGTCAGTGCGGGCGTGGCTGGCGATCTCGAAACCCTCAAAAGCGACCTGCTGGAGCAGCTGTACAAGCCGGTACGCTGGGTCGAATGCGTGCAGACCCTGGCTGCCAATGGCGCGGTGCAACTGGTCGAGTGCGGCCCCGGCAAGGTGCTGGCCGGCTTGAACAAGCGCTGCGCCGACGGCGTGAACACCTTCAACCTCAATACCCCGGATGCTTTCGCCGCCACCCGTGCGGCGCTGGCCTGATTTAGGAGAAACTTGCATGAGCCTGCAAGGTAAAGTTGCACTGGTCACCGGCGCCAGCCGTGGCATTGGCCAGGCGATCGCCCTGGAACTGGGGCGTCTGGGCGCCACCGTCATCGGTACCGCCACGTCCGCCTCCGGCGCCGAGCGTATTGCCGCGACCCTCAAGGAGCATGGCATCGCCGGTACCGGGCTGGAGCTGAACGTGACCAGCGACGAGTCGGTCACCGCCACCCTCGCTTCTATCCAGGTGCAGTTCGGTGCGCCGACCATCCTGGTCAACAACGCCGGCATCACCCGCGACAACCTGATGCTTCGCATGAAAGACGACGAGTGGTTCGACGTCATCGATACCAACCTCAACAGCCTCTACCGTCTGTCCAAGGGCGTGCTGCGCGGCATGACCAAGGCGCGCTGGGGTCGTATCATCAGCATCGGTTCGGTCGTTGGGGCCATGGGTAACGTCGGCCAGGTCAACTACGCCGCCGCCAAGGCCGGCCTGGAAGGCTTCAGCCGCGCCCTGGCGCGTGAAGTCGGCTCCCGTGCGATCACCGTGAACTCGGTAGCGCCGGGTTTCATCGATACCGACATGACCCGCGAACTGCCAGAGGCACAGCGTGAAGCGCTGCAAAACCAGATTCCGCTGGGTCGTCTGGGCCAGGTCGACGAAATCGCGAAAGTGGTTGCGTTCCTGGCCTCTGACGGCGCAGCTTACGTGACCGGTGCGACTGTCCCGGTCAACGGCGGGATGTACATGTAGTTAAATGTGACGGATTGCTTCAAAAAAATGTCATACGAGCTGTCTAAAATCCGTTATAAAGCTGCAACCAAATTCTAGGCGGCAGGTGGGTGTGAAGTTCGAGGGATGCATTACGCTTGAAAAGCGGGCGTCTTTCTATAAACTTACACACCGGCCAGCTGCCTGACATATATCCATTAGGAGTGAAAACTAGGTATGAGCACCATCGAAGAACGCGTCAAGAAAATCGTCGCCGAGCAACTGGGCGTTAAAGAAGAAGAAGTGGTCAACACCGCTTCCTTCGTAGAAGATCTGGGTGCCGATTCCCTTGACACCGTTGAGCTGGTGATGGCTCTGGAAGAGGAATTCGAGACCGAAATCCCTGACGAAGAAGCCGAGAAGATCACTACTGTTCAAGCAGCCATCGACTACGTCACCAGCCACCAGGCTTAAGACTTTGTAGTCGTCGCTTCTTGTCATGGAAAAACCGCACTGCCGTTACTGGCGTGCGGTTTTTTCTTTGCATGAGATGTAGACCATAGAATAAGGAGAGTGCTGTGTCGCGTAGACGCGTCGTGGTCACCGGTATGGGTATGCTGTCGCCACTGGGCACGGATGTGCCAAGCAGTTGGCAAGGCATTCTGGCTGGCCGCAGTGGCATAGGTCTGATCGAGCATACTGACCTGTCTGCCTACTCCACCCGTTTTGGCGGCTCGGTAAAGGGCTTTGAAGTCGAGCAGTACCTGTCGGTCAAGGAAGCCCGCAAGCTCGATCTGTTCATTCAATACGGCCTGGCGGCCGGGTTCCAGGCGGTGCGCAATGCCGGGCTGGAAGTCACCGATGCCAACCGTGAGCGTATCGGCGTGGCCATGGGTTCGGGCATCGGCGGCCTGACCAATATCGAAGAAACCAGCCGGACCTTGCACGAGCAAGGCCCGCGGCGCATTTCGCCGTTCTTCGTGCCAGGCTCGATCATCAACATGATTTCCGGTTTCCTGTCGATCCACCTGGGTGTACAGGGGCCCAACTACGCCATTGCCACTGCCTGCACCACGGGCACGCACTGCATCGGCATGGCGGCGCGCAATATCGCCTACGGCGAAGCCGACGTGATGATCGCCGGTGGCGCAGAGATGGCGGCCTGTGGCCTGGGTATGGGCGGTTTTGGCGCTTCGCGTGCGCTGTCGACGCGCAACGACGAGCCAACCCGTGCCAGCCGGCCGTGGGACAAGGGCCGTGACGGTTTCGTGCTGTCCGACGGTGCCGGTGCGCTGGTGCTCGAAGAGCTCGAGCACGCCAAGGCGCGGGGCGCGACCATCTATGCCGAACTGGTTGGTTTTGGCATGAGCGGCGACGCCTACCACATGACCTCGCCGCCCGACAACGGCGCCGGTGCGGCCCGTTGCATGGCCAACGCCTTGCGCGATGCGGGCGTGAACCCCAGCGAAGTCGGCTACATCAACGCCCACGGTACCTCGACGCCTGCCGGCGACCTGGCCGAAGTGGCAGCGATCAAGTCGGTGTTTGGCGAGCACGCCTACAAGCTGGCCGTGAGCTCGACCAAGTCGATGACCGGTCACCTGCTGGGGGCTGCCGGCGCGGTAGAGGCGATTTTCAGCGTGCTGTCCATCAATGGGCAAGTGGCGCCGCCGACCATCAACCTCGATGAGCCGGATGAAGGCTGCGACCTGGACTTCGTGCCGCACCAGCCGCGCAACATGCCGATCGAGGTCGTGCTGTCGAACTCCTTCGGTTTTGGCGGTACCAATGGCTCGCTGGTGTTCCGCCGGTTCGCCGAGTGATGCACAGCTGGGTCGATGGCCTGCCGGCTGACGCCCTGACGTTGAGCAGCCGCGGGCTGGCCTATGGCGATGGTCTGTTCGAGACCATCGCCGTGCGGGCCGGGCAGCCCTCGCTGCTGGCATATCACCTCGACCGCCTGGCGCTGGGTTGCCAGCGCCTGGCGATCGACGCCGATCACCTACTCATCCGCGACGAGGTATGCCGTTATGCCGGCTTGCTGGGTGATGGCGTGCTCAAGCTCATTCTCACCCGTGGCGACAGTCAGCGCGGCTATGCCCCGGCTGCCGGTGCACCGCCGCGTCGCATTCTTCAGGCCAGCCCCGCCGCCAGCTACCCGCCGCAGAACGCCGAGCAGGGGATAAGGCTGTTTGCCTGCCAGACCCGCCTGGCCGAGCAACCCTTGCTTGCCGGGCTCAAGCACCTCAATCGCCTGGAGCAGGTACTGGCACGGGCCGAGTGGCAGGGCGCCGAGTACGCTGAAGGTTTGATGCGTGATGTTTCCGGGCGTGTGATCGAAGGTGTCTACAGCAACCTGTTCGTGGTGCGCGATGGCGTGCTTTACACCGCCGACCTGGCGCGTTGCGGCGTGGCTGGGGTAATGCGCGCTGCCTTGCTGGACGAGGCGCCGCGCCACGGTATCACGGCCCGTGTGGTCGACCTGGCGCTGGCCGATCTCGAGCAGGCCGACGAAGTGTTGCTGTGCAACAGCGTGTATGGCGTATGGCCGGTGCGTGCATTTGCATCGCTGAACTGGTCGCCGGGGCCGCTCACCCGTAAACTGCAGGCCATTGCCCGTACGCTACTGGATGCTTGATTCGTGAGACGTAAATTGTTGGTGCTGCTGGAGACCGGGTTGATCCTGGCCGGCCTGCTATTGGGCTTCTCGGCCTGGAAGGTGCACTCGGCGCTGGAGCAGCCGCTGCACCTGACCGGCGAGCGGTTGCTCGATGTTCCTACCGGCACCACGCCCAACCGCATGTTCTATCGCATGCAGCAGGACGGCGTGATTCGCGACGCCTTCTGGCTGCGCCTTTACTGGCGCTTCAACATGCCGAGCGTGGCTTTGCATACCGGCGAGTACCGCATGACCCCCGGCATGAACGTGCGCGACCTGTTCGAGGCGTGGCGGCGTGGTGACGTGGTGCAGTACAGCCTGACCCTGGTCGAGGGCTGGAATTTCCGCCAGGTGCGCTCGGCACTGGCCAGACATGAAAAGATCCGCCAGACCCTGGATGGCCTGAGCGACAGCGAGGTCATGGACAAGCTCGGGCACCCGGGCGTGTTCCCCGAGGGGCGCTTCTTCCCTGATACCTATCGGTTCGTGCGCGGCATGAGCGATGTCGAGTTCCTGCAGCAGGCGTACGCGCGCCTGGAGGAGGTGCTGGCCAAGGAGTGGAACGAGCGCTCCCCGGCTGCGCCCTATCGCGACCCTTACCAGGCGCTGATCATGGCCTCGCTGGTCGAGAAGGAAACCGGCGTGCCACAGGAGCGTGGTCAGATCGCCGGCGTCTTCGTGCGTCGCCTGCAGATCGGCATGCTGCTGCAGACCGACCCTACCGTGATCTATGGCATGGGCGAACGCTACAACGGCAAGATCACCCGCGCCGACCTGCGTGAGCCCACGCCCTACAACACCTACGTGATCGCCGGCCTGCCGCCCACGCCGATTGCCATGGTCGGGCGTGAAGCCATTCACGCGGCCTTGAACCCGGAGCCGGGCAGCAGCCTGTACTTCGTCGCCCGGGGCGATGGCAGCCATGTGTTCTCCGACGACCTGGGGGCGCACAATTCTGCCGTGCGCGAGTACCAGATCAAGCGGCGTGCCGACTACCGTTCAAGCCCGGCGCCAAGCGCCGGCGACACCCCGAACGAGGTTCCTGCGTCCGAGGCGCCCCAGGCTGCACCGCAGCCTGCCGAGCCCTCGGTGCAGCCGGATGTTCCCCCGGCCAGCGAACCTACCCCGCAATGACCCTGATTAAGGACTGCCTGTGAGCGGCTTGTTTATCACCCTGGAAGGTCCCGAAGGCGCGGGCAAGAGCACCAATCGCGAGTACCTGGCCGAGCACCTGCGCGCCCACGGGCTGGATGTGGTGCTGACCCGCGAGCCGGGCGGCACCCCGCTGGCCGAGCGCATCCGCGAACTGTTGCTGGCCCCCAGCGATGAGACGATGGATGCCGACACCGAGCTGTTGCTGGTGTTCGCCGCGCGCGCCCAGCACCTGGCCCAGGTGATCCGCCCGGCGCTTGCGCGGGGCGCCATCGTCCTGTGCGACCGTTTTACCGATGCCACCTATGCCTACCAGGGCGGTGGCCGCGGGCTGTCGGTCGGGCGCATTGCCACCCTTGAAACCTTCGTCCAGGGCGACCTGCGCCCCGACCTGACCCTGGTGTTCGACCTGCCGGTGGAGGTCGGCCTTTCGCGCGCAGCGGCGCGCGGGCGGCTGGATCGCTTCGAGCAGGAAGGCCAGGCGTTTTTCCAGGCCGTTCGCCAGGCCTACCTGGCCCGCGCAGCCGCCGACCCGGCGCGCTATCACCTGGTCGATGCCGCGCAACCGCTGGCCCGGGTTCAACTCGCCCTGGATGCGTTGCTGCCGCAGATCCTGGAGCATTGCCGTGGCTGAGGCCTACCCGTGGCAGGCGACGCTCTGGCAGCAACTGGCCGGGCGCACACAGCATGCCCATGCGTACCTGTTGCACGGCCCGCAAGGCATCGGCAAGCGGGCGCTGGCCGAGCGCCTGATGGCGTTTCTGCTGTGCCGCCAGCCCGAGGGGCTTGAGGCGTGCGGGCACTGCAAGTCGTGCCAGTTACTGAAGGCGGGCAGTCACCCGGACAACTACATCCTGGAGCCTGAAGAGGCCGACAAGCCGATCAAGGTCGACCAGGTGCGCGACCTGGTCAGCTTCGTGGTGCAGACCGCGCAGATGGGTGGACGCAAGGTGATTCTCATCGAGCCGGTCGAGGCAATGAACATCAACGCTGCCAACGCCTTGCTCAAGAGCCTCGAAGAGCCTTCGGGCGATACCGTGCTGTTGCTGGTCAGTCACCAGCCCAGCCGGTTGCTGCCGACCATCAGGAGCCGTTGCCAGCAACAGGCCTGCCCGTTGCCAAGTCAGGCGCAGAGCGAGGCGTGGCTGGCAGCCGCGTTACCCGACAGTGACGAGGCCGAGCGCCACGAACTGCTGAGCCTTGCAGCAGGTTCGCCACTGCTGGCTGTCAGCCTGCAGGCCCAGGGTGTGCGCGAGCAGCGCGCGCAGGTGGTCGAGGGGGTCAAGAAGCTGCTCAAGCAGCAGCAGTCCGCGACCCAGTTGGCCGAAGGCTGGAACAGCATCCCGCTATTGTTGCTGTTCGACTGGTTCTGCGACTGGTCCAACCTGATCCTGCGCTATCAGCTGACCCAGGACGAAGAGGGCCTGGGGCTGGCCGACATGCGCAAGGTCGTGCAGTACCTTGCCCAGAAAAGCCCGCAGGGCAAGGTGCTGGATATCCAGGACTGGATTCTTGTGCAGCGCCAGAAGGTGCTGAACAAGGCCAACCTCAACCGCGTGCTGTTGCTCGAAGCGTTGCTGGCCTCCTGGGCCCTGTTGCCGGGCCAGCGTTGAGCTGGCCTTTCGATCCTCCATTTTCAGTGTTGTCATTACGCCCATGCTTGTAGATTCCCATTGCCACCTCGACCGTCTCGACCTCGCCGCCCATGGTGGCTCCCTGGATGCCGCACTGGATGCCGCGCGGGCACGGGGCGTCGGGCATTTCCTGTGCATCGGCGTAAGTGCCGACAATGCGGCCCAGGTCAGGGCGCTGGCAGCGCGCTACCCTGATGTGGACTGCTCGGTCGGCATCCACCCGCTGGACCTGGCGCCAGGCGAAGCGCCGGCGCTGGACTGGCTGCTCGGCGAACTGAACCACCCCGAGGTGGTGGCCATTGGTGAGACCGGGCTGGACTATCACTACGAGCCCGAGGCTGCACAGTTGCAACAGGCGTCGTTTCGCCTGCACCTGGAGGCGGCCAGGCTCACCGGCAAGCCGGTGGTCATCCACACCCGTGCGGCGCGCGCCGATACCCTGACCCTGCTGCGCGAGGCGGCATTGCCGCAGGCAGGCGTGCTGCACTGCTTCACCGAAGACTGGGAGATGGCCAAGGCAGCGCTGGACCTGGGGTATTACATTTCGTTGTCGGGGATTGTCACGTTCCGCAATGCCGACGCGTTGCGTGATGTGGCGCGGCAGGTGCCGGCAGATCGTTTGCTGGTAGAGACCGACTCACCGTACCTGGCGCCGATTCCGCACCGCGGCAAGCCGAACTTGCCGGAGTATGTGCGTGACGTGGCGGAGTTCATCGCGTTGGTGCGGGGGGAGCGTTACGAGCAACTGGCGCAACAGACCACCGAGAACTTCAGGCGTCTGTTCCCCCTGGCGCGGGTGCGGGTGGCCTGACCCCGCTGCGCGGTCGCCGTGGCGGTCGCGCGGGCAAAAAAAACCCGGGTTCTGGGGGGGAATCCGGGTTAAGACCATTAGGAGTAAAACAAAGGCGAGCGGTCCGTGTTCACCCTTATCGGCGCGTCACTTGGGGGGATGCGTCGCGCCAACACCTCAAGTATTGGTCAGGTTCGCCGCGATTCCACCAAGGGTTGATCGTTTTTTAAACAGATTTGGAATACGTGCGGCCCTGCTGAGCACGCATTGCTCTGCCGTGCGCCTGACCGCCTGGATTGCACGTCTGAGGCAGGGGGAAGGGGAGGTCCGCTTCGGGCAACCGGGTCGCCGGCCTGTTCAAACTCATCAAGAAACATAGGCATGCGCGGATGATCCGTGCATTTTTGCGCAAGTTAGGCATAATAACGGGCTTCGATTTTGATCCAGTCCTTCTTATGCAGAAAGAACCTCGTAAGGTCCGTGAGTTTCGTCGCCGAGAGCAAGAGATTCTCGATACCGCGCTCAAGCTGTTTCTCGAACAGGGTGAAGACAGTGTCACCGTCGAGATGATCGCTGACGCCGTGGGTATCGGCAAAGGCACGATCTACAAGCACTTCAAGTCCAAGGCGGAGATCTACCTGCGCCTGATGCTCGACTACGAGCGCGATTTGAACGAACTGCTGCACTCTGCCGATGTGGATCGCGACAAGGAGGCCCTGTCGCGTGCCTACTTCGAATTCCGCATGCGCGACCCGCAGCGCTACCGCCTGTTCGACCGCCTCGAAGAGAAGGTGGTCAAAGGCAACCAGGTGCCGGAAATGGTCGAGGAGCTGCACAAGATCCGTGCCTCCAACTTCGAGCGCCTGACCCTGCTGATCAAGGGTCGCATCACCGAGGGCAAGCTCGAGGACGTGCCGCCGTATTTCCACTACTGCGCAGCCTGGGCCCTGGTGCATGGCGCGGTGGCACTGTATCACTCGCCGTTCTGGAGCAATGTGCTGGAGGACCAGGAAGGCTTCTTCCAGTTCCTCATGGACATTGGCGTGCGCATGGGCAACAAGCGCAAGCGCGACCCGGAGCCATCTGGCAGCTGAATGCTCGCTGGCGCCGTGCAGGCATATACTCAGGTAAGAGGCTTGCAAAAAACTGATTTCTGAGTCAGGTTTTGCAAGCCCGATTCACACTTGCCGGAGTGCTCCATGATCGTCGACCGTCAAGGCAGACGTTTTCGCAACCTGCGCGTCAGCCTCACCGCGGCGTGCAACTATGCCTGCACCTATTGCGTGCCGGACGGCAAGCGTCTGGTCGCAGCGCAGGATGAGCTCTCGGCCCAGGCCATGGTGCGTGGGGTGGCCTGGCTGATCGAAGCTGCCGGTATCGAGCGCCTGCGTATCACCGGTGGCGAACCCCTGGTCAGTCCCAAGCTCGAAGCCTTCCTGGCTGGCGTGTCGGTGCTCGGCCTCGATGACATCGCCCTGACCACCAATGGCCAGTTGCTCGCGCGCAAGCTGCCATTGCTGCTGGATGCCGGCATCCGGCGCCTGAACGTCTCCCTTGATACCCTCGACGCCGATGCCTTCCGCGGGATCTCCCGTGGCGGGGATCTGGCCAGCGTGCTCGATGGCATGCACAAGGCCAGCGACGCCGGCATGAAGATCAAGGTGAACATGGTGCCACTGCGCGGGCGCAACCTCGATCAGGTGCTGCCGCTGCTCGACTACTGCCTGGCCCGTGGCTATGAACTGCGCTTTATCGAATTGATGCGCATGGGGCACCTGGCCAGCGACCACAACGCTTTCCTGCAGCAGTTCGTGAGCCTGGAGCAGTTGCTGCAACTGATCGGCGAGCATCACGAGTACGCCCAGGCCGATGCGCCAGTGGACGCCACTGCATTGCGCTACCGGGTGCCGGGGCAAGGCCACTTCGGCGTGATCGCCAACGAAAGCGTGCCGTTCTGCCGAACCTGCTCGCGCCTGCGTCTGTCTTCTACCGGGTGGCTGCATGGCTGCCTGTCGTCGAGCAACCGGCATTTCATCGGTGACCTGCTCGACAAGCCGCGCCACCAGGCGTTGCCGGCCTTGCAGGGCATGTTGATGAAGGCCCTGGGCGACAAGCAGGCCGTGGCTTTTTCAGGCGGTGCCACGGTGATGAAGATCATCGGCGGTTGAGCCATACCCTCCAGCTGGCGCAAAACCTGCATCTGGCGGCTGTTCGCCGGTTTTCCGTCACCGGCTTCTGGAGGAAAGATGCGTAGCCTGGTTCTGCTGCTGGCGCTGATGGCGCTGGGTGGCTGCATGAATGTGAGCGATATGGGCGAAGGTGTGCGCTACCACATGAGCGACGCCGGCCTGCTCGACCATAGCGAAACCCGCCGTTCGTTGTCGGTGCGCCTGCAGCCCGACTCGTTCGTCTTCATCGGTCAGGGCGTGTTCGTGCCGCCGGGCAATGCCTATCCGCGGCCCAACGTGGTGGCCGAGGAAGCCTTCAAGGCCTTTGTCGAGTACTTCCCGCTGGTGCGACGTGCCGAGGGTCCGCTGGGGCTGGAGGATGCCTTGTCCCAGGCGCGCGACGTCGGCGCGCATTACCTGCTGTATGCGCGTTTTGCCAAGGCCGACAACCGTATCGGCAATGGTGACGAGTGGTACGACGAGCAGGCGGTGGACCGCCTGGGTGTCGACACCGGAAGAATTCAGCTGATGCTGATCGAAACCAGTACCCGCTATCTGATCGATACCGTGAGCATCCGCAGCCGTGGCGGTTTGCTGACGTTCCACGACAATCAGCCGCAGGATTTGATTGCGGCACCGCTTGAGGATTACGCTCGCAGTTTGTTGGGCATGAGCCGCTGAGGAGCAGATGATGGTGGATACCGGCAAGGCCAATGACCTGTTGGCGCAACTCCCGAAGGTCGGCAAAGGCCCGGCGCCGGTCCACCTGTGGAATCCGGACTTCTGCGGCGACATCGACATGCGAATCGCCCGCGACGGTACCTGGTACTACCTGGGCACCCCGATTGGTCGCAAGCCGATGGTGCGTCTGTTCTCCACCATCATCCGTCGCGACGGTGATGACTACTTCCTGGTCACGCCTGTGGAAAAGGTCGGAATCCAGGTCGATGATGCGCCGTTCGTGGCGGTGCTCATGGACGTGCAGGGCAGTGGTGAGCAGCAGGTGCTGCGCTTCACCAGCAATGTGGAGGATGTGGTCGAGGCCGGGCCCGAGCACCCGCTGCGCTTCGTGATCGACCCGCTGACACAGGAGCCTTCGCCTTACGTGCACATGCGCAACAACCTCGAGGCGCTGATCCATCGCAGCGTGTTTTACCAGCTGGTAGAGCTGGCTGTAACGCGCGACATCGATGGGCAGCCATGGCTGGGCGTATGGAGTGCGGGGCAGTTCTTTCCAATCGGGCAGCAATAGCCTGTCGCAGCCTGTCGCAGCCTGTATCGCCCGGCAGTCCTGGCCCGGGCTGAAGACCAAAACGAAAAAACCCGCCAAAAGGCGGGTTTTTCGAGTATTTCAGAGGCTGTGCAAGCACGCTCTGAAACGATGTTTGGCTCCGCGACCAGGACTCGAACCTGGGACCCAATGATTAACAGTCATTTGCTCTACCGACTGAGCTATCGCGGAATCTGGGGCGTATCTTACTGATTGCTAAGGGGAAGTCAAGCTCCCCCTGAGCAATCAGGTGTTACAGGACCTCGACAATCGCCTTGGTCACCACGTGAATGTTGTTCTGGTTCAACGAGGCGACGCAGATACGACCGGTATCCAGAGCATAGATCGCATGCTCGTCCTTCAGGCGTGCCACCTGCTCGACGGTCAGGCCCGAGTAGGAGAACATGCCGCACTGGCGCCCGACGAAGCTGAAGTCCTGCTGTGCGCCGTACTGGGCCAGCAGCTCGACCATCTGCTTGCGCATGCCGTGGATGCGCTGGCGCATCTCGGCCAGTTCCGCTTCCCACATTGCGCGCAGCTCGGGGCTGTTGAGCACGGTGGCGACAATGGTGGCGCCGTGGGTCGGCGGGTTGGAGTAGTTGGTGCGGATCACGCGCTTGACCTGCGACAGCACGCGAGTGGCCTCTTCCTTGGACTCGGTGACGATCGACAGGGCGCCGACGCGCTCGCCGTACAGCGAGAACGACTTGGAGAACGAGCTGGAGACGAAGAAGTCCAGGCCCGATTCGGCGAACAGGCGCACGGCAGCGGCGTCTTCGGCGATGCCCTGGCCAAAGCCCTGGTAGGCCATGTCCAGGAACGGGATGTGACCCTTGGCCTTGACCACCTCGAGCACGTTGTTCCAGTCGGCCGGGGTCAGGTCGACGCCGGTCGGGTTGTGGCAGCAGGCGTGCAGTACCACGATCGAGCCGGCCGGCAGCGCGTTGAGGTCCTCGAGCATGCCGGCACGGTTGACGTCATGGGTGGCGGCGTCGTAGTAGCGGTAGTTCTTGACCGGGAAACCGGCGGTTTCGAACAGGGCGCGGTGGTTTTCCCAGCTCGGGTCGCTGATTGCGACAGTGGCATTGGGCGACAGCTGCTTGAGGAAGTCAGCGCCGATCTTCAAGGCGCCGGTACCACCGACGGACTGGGTGGTGACCACACGGCCGGCGGCCAACAGGGGCGAATCGGCACCGAACAGCAGCTTCTGCACGGCCTGGTCGTAGGCCACGATGCCGTCGATCGGCAGGTAGCCGCGGGAGGCGTGCTGGGCGGCGCGTTGGGTTTCGGCTTCGATGACTGCACGCAGCAGTGGGATACGCCCTTCTTCGTTGCAGTAAACACCAACGCCCAGGTTCACCTTGTGGGTGCGGGTATCGGCATTGAACGCTTCGTTGAGGCCCAGGATAGGGTCGCGGGGTGCCAGCTCGACAGCGGAAAACAGGCTCATTTTTACCTTGGCTCTGAATGGAGAGTGATAGAGGTCGCACGCTCCAGCCGAATGCACTGAAGCGGTGCACAAACGGGGAGTCAGTATAGTGATACCCATCGGTCACGGCGACAGTCTGTCGCAGCTTTTACTGCTGTTTTCGCGAATATTTTTCGACCGTCAGTCGCTTGCGCCGGTCAATACTGTGAAACAGGCCGTGGTTTGCCTTGAAACTGGCGCCGGGCACCACCAATTGGGTATAAGTACTGTCTATAAATACAGTTGCCTGTATCCGTTCATTTCCAGGGGTTCACCATGTCCGAGTTTCAACTCGTCACCCGTTTCCAGCCGGCGGGTGATCAGCCCGAAGCCATTCGCCTGATGGTCGAGGGGATCGAGGCCGGGCTGGCGCACCAGACCCTGCTCGGGGTGACGGGTTCGGGCAAGACCTTCAGCATCGCCAACGTGATTGCCCAGGTGCAGCGCCCGACCCTGGTACTGGCGCCGAACAAGACCCTGGCCGCCCAGTTGTATGGCGAGTTCAAGTCATTCTTCCCGAACAACGCGGTGGAGTATTTCGTTTCCTACTACGACTACTACCAGCCCGAGGCCTACGTGCCGTCCTCCGACACCTTCATCGAGAAGGACGCCTCGATCAACGACCATATCGAGCAGATGCGCCTGTCGGCGACCAAGGCGCTGCTGGAGCGGCGTGACGCGATCATCGTCACCACGGTGTCGTGCATCTATGGTCTGGGCAGCCCGGAAACCTACCTGAAGATGGTGCTGCACGTGGACCGTGGCGACAAGCTCGACCAGCGGGCCTTGCTGCGCCGTCTGGCCGACCTGCAGTACACCCGCAACGACATGGACTTTGCCCGCGCCACCTTCCGTGTGCGCGGCGACGTGATCGACATCTTCCCGGCCGAATCGGACCTGGAGGCCATCCGCATCGAGCTGTTCGATGACGAGGTGGAGAACATCGCGGCCTTCGACCCGCTGACCGGCGAGGTGATCCGCAAGCTGCCGCGCTTCACCTTCTACCCCAAGAGCCACTACGTGACCCCGCGCGAAACCCTGCTGGAGGCCATGGACGGGATCAAGGCGGAGCTCAAGGAACGCCTGGAGTACCTGCACAAGCACAACAAGCTGGTCGAGGCCCAGCGCCTGGAGCAGCGCACCCGGTTCGACCTGGAGATGATCCTGGAGCTGGGCTACTGCAACGGCATCGAAAACTACTCGCGCTACCTGTCCGGGCGTCCGGCCGGCGCGCCGCCGCCGACCCTGTACGACTACCTGCCGCCGGATGCGTTGCTGGTGATCGACGAATCCCACGTCAGCGTTCCGCAGGTGGGGGCCATGTACAAGGGGGACCGCTCGCGCAAGGAAACCCTGGTGGAGTACGGCTTTCGCCTGCCTTCGGCGCTGGACAACCGGCCCATGCGCTTTGACGAATGGGAGTCGGTCAGCCCGCAGACCATCTTCGTCTCGGCCACGCCGGGCAACTACGAGGCCGAGCATGCCGGCCGTGTGGTGGAGCAGGTGGTGCGCCCGACCGGCCTGGTCGACCCCCAGGTGGAGGTGCGTCCGGCCACGACCCAGGTGGATGACCTGCTGTCGGAGATTCGCAAGCGTGTGGCGGTGGAGGAGCGGGTGCTGGTCACTACCCTGACCAAGCGCATGGCCGAAGACCTCAGCGACTACCTGGCCGATCACGATGTGCGGGTGCGCTACCTGCACTCGGACATCGATACCGTTGAGCGAGTCGAGATCATCCGCGACCTGCGCCTGGGCACCTTCGATGTGCTGGTGGGTATCAACCTGCTGCGAGAGGGCCTGGACATGCCCGAGGTCTCGCTGGTGGCGATTCTGGATGCGGACAAGGAGGGCTTCCTGCGTTCGGAGCGCTCGCTGATCCAGACCATCGGGCGCGCGGCGCGCAACCTCAACGGCCGCGCGATCCTGTACGCCGACAACATGACTGGCTCGATGGAGCGGGCGATCGGCGAAACCGAGCGTCGCCGCGACAAGCAGATGGCCTTCAACGAGGCCAACGGCATCGTGCCCAAGGGCGTGGTCAAGGACATCACCGACATCATGGAAGGCGCCAACGTGCCCGGCTCGCGCAGCAAGAAGCGCAAGGGCATGGCCAAGGCCGCCGAGGAGCGCGAGCGTTACGAGGCCGAGTTGCGTTCGCCTGGCGAGATCGCCAAGCGCATCAAGGCGCTGGAAGAGAAGATGTACCAGCTGGCGCGGGACCTGGAGTTCGAGGCTGCAGCGCAGATGCGCGACGAGATCGCGCAGTTGCGTGAGCGACTGCTCACGGTCTGACGGGCCTTTCGCGGGTCAAGCCCGCTCCCACAGGATCACATTGACGCCAAGGGCAATGGAGTACCTGCGGGAGCGGGCTTGCCAGCGAAGACTTCAACGCGGTCTAGTGCGCCTCGCCCGCCTTCAACCCCTGCGGCAGCTTCTTCGTCAACAGCACCGCCACCATGCTGATTGCCAGCCCGATGCCGACAAAATGGAAGGCATCGTTGTACGCCATGATCATCGCCTGCTGATGGGTGATCTCGCTCAGCCTGGCCAGTGCTGCCCCTTCGCTGCCCAGCTTCTCGGTCAGCAAGGTCAGCCGCTCGGCCACTGCGGCATTGGTCGGTACCACCGCCTCGCGCAGGTAGTCGAAATACACCTTGGTGCGCGCATCCAGCAGCGTGGCCAGCAGCGCAATGCCGATGGCCCCGCCCAGGTTGCGCAGGATGTTGAACAGGCTCGACGCCGAGCCTGCGTCCTGCGGCTGGATATAGGCCGTGGCAATCAGCGAGATGGTCACCATGATCATCGGCTGCCCCAGCGCACGGATGATCTGGATATGGTTGAACTGGGTGCCGGCAAAGTCCGGGTTCAATACCCCCGAGCTGAAACTCGCCAGCCCGAACAGCCCGAAGCCGATGGTGCAGAGGATCTTCGGCGAAATCACCTTCATCAGTTGCGGCACCAGCGGGATCAGGAACAGCTGCGGCACCCCCATCCACATGATCACTTCGCCGATCTGCAGGGCGTTGTAGTTCTGGATCTGCGCCAGGTACAGCGGCAGCAGGTAGATCGAACCGTACAACCCCACGCCCATGCCCAGGCTGGCAATGCTCGACAACCCGAAATTGCGGTTCTGCAGGATGCGCAGGTTGATCAGCGGGTTGGGTTTCGAGAACTGCACGATCACGAAGGTAATGAGGCTGACCAGGGCAATGCTGCCCAGGGTGACGATCAGCCCCGACTCGAGCCAGTCCTTGCGATGCCCCTCCTCAAGAAACACCTGCAGGCAGCCAAGCCCGACGCCCAGCGTCAGGATGCCGGTGTAATCGGTGCTTTTGAGCAGCTCCCAGTGCGCTTCCTTCTTCTCCAGGCCGTACAGCAAGCCGCCGATCATGATCAGGCCGGGCGGGATGTTGATGTAGAAGATGTATTCCCAGCCCCAGTTCTCGGTCAGCCAGCCGCCCAGGGTAGGGCCGATGGACGGGGCGAAGGTGGCGGTCATGGCGAACATCGCCATGCCCTTGGCGCGGTGATGCTCGGGCAGCTTGATCAGGGTCAGGGTGAAGGCCAGCGGGATCAGGGCGCCGCCGGTAAAACCCTGCAGGGCGCGGAACACGATCATGCTTTCCAGGTTCCAGGCCATCGAGCACAGCAGCGACGACACCAGAAAACCCGCCGACACCCACACCGCCAGGCGCCGCGCCGACAACAACTGCACCAGCCAGGCGGTCAGCGGGATCATGATGATCTCGGCCACCAGGTAGGAGGTGGAGATCCACGAGCCTTCTTCCAGGGTCGCCGACAGGGCGCCCTGGATGTCCTTGAGCGACGAGTTGGTGATCTGGATGTCGAGCACTGCCATGAACGCGCCGAGCATCACGCTCATCACCGCGATCCAGTCGCGCCGGCTGGGTTCGCCGGCGGGACGGATCAGTTGATCACCGGCCATCGGTACGGATATCGACGGTGGCGGTCACCGACATGCCCGGGCGGATCTTGCCGTGCAGCGGGTTGTCGGCGGCGAAGGTCAGCTTGACCGGGATGCGCTGCACGACCTTGGTGAAGTTGCCGGTGGCGTTGTCGGGTGGCAGCAGGCTGAACTGCGCGCCGGAAGCGGCGAACAGGCTGTCGACGCGGCCTTCGATCGGCGTGTCGGGGTAGCTGTCGAACACCAGCTCGGCACGCTGGCCGGGCTGCATCTTGCCGATCTGGGTTTCCTTGAAGTTGGCCTGCACCCAGATGTCCTGATCGGGCACGATCGACAGCAGGTAGGCGCCGGCCTGCACGTACTGGCCGTTGCGTGCCGCGCGCTGGCCGATCATGCCGCTGATCGGCGCGCGAATTTCACTGCGGCTCAGGTTCAGCTCGGCCTGGGCCAGGTCGGTGCGGGCGGTGGCGATCTGGGCGTCCAGGCGCTTGAGTTCGGCAGCCAGTGCGTTGACCTGCTGGCGTTGACCCTGCAGGTCGGCCTGGGCCTTGCTCACCTGGGAGCGTGCCACGTTGCTTTCGGCCGACAGGGTGGTCACCCGTTCTTCCGAGACAAAGCCTGGCTTGCGCAGCGCCTGTGCACGGTTGAGGTCCAGCTGGGTACGCCCAAGCGTGGCCTGGTTGGCCGACACCTGTGCCTGGCCGGCGGCGATCAGGCTCGCCTGCTGCGTCAGGCGGCTGTCGGCTTGCAGGCGCTCGGCCTCGCGGGTGGCCAGGGTGGCGCGGGCGCGCTCCACGGCAAACTGGAAGTCGTTGCCTTCCAGGCGCACCAGCAGGTCGCCCTTGGCCACATGCTGGTTGTCCTCGACCAGCACCTGCTCGATGCGCGCGCCCAACTGGCTGGAAACCCGGGTGATCTCGCCCTGCACATAGGCATTGTCGGTACTCTCGTAGAAGCGCCCCTTGAAGTACCAGTGGGCCAGAAAGCCCAGGCCGATGAGCAGAACCAGGGTCAGGAAAATCAGCAGGCGACGCTTGAGTTGGGCAGGCATGGGTACGATCGTTCCAAAAATGTAAGCAAATTTAACAAGGTTTGCCTTGGCAAACACAAGCGCCGATCGTGCCCATTGCTGGAGCCGGGTGGCCCCGTGCTGTTAACATCCAGCCTTTGTTTCACCTCTTGTTCGAGACTCTCATGACCACCGTTCGCACGCGTATCGCGCCTTCGCCGACTGGCGATCCCCATGTCGGCACCGCCTACATCGCCCTGTTCAACTACTGCTTCGCCAAGCAGCACGGTGGCGAATTCATCCTGCGTATCGAAGATACCGATCAGCTGCGCTCCACCCGCGAGTCCGAGCAGCAGATCTTCGATGCCCTGCGCTGGCTGGGTATCGAATGGAGCGAAGGCCCGGATGTCGGCGGCCCGCACGGCCCGTACCGCCAGAGCGAACGCGGCGAGATCTACAAGCAGTACGCCCAGCAACTGGTCGATCTGGGCCATGCCTTCCCGTGCTTCTGCACTGCCGAAGAACTGGACCAGATGCGTGCCGAGCAGATGGCCCGCGGCGAAACCCCGCGCTATGACGGGCGCGCCTTGCTGCTCTCACCTGAAGAAGTGCAGCGTCGCCTGGCCGCCGGCGAGCCCCATGTGATCCGCATGAAAGTGCCGACCGAAGGCGTGTGCGTGGTACCGGACATGCTGCGCGGCGACGTCGAGATTCCGTGGGACCGCATGGACATGCAGGTACTGATGAAGACCGATGGCCTGCCGACCTACTTCCTGGCCAACGTGGTCGATGACCACCTGATGGGCATCACCCACGTATTGCGTGGCGAAGAGTGGCTGCCTTCGGCGCCCAAGCTGATCAAGCTGTACGAGTACTTCGGTTGGGAGCAGCCAACCCTGTGCTACATGCCGCTGCTGCGCAACCCCGACAAGAGCAAGCTGTCCAAGCGCAAGAACCCGACCTCGGTGACCTTCTACGAGCGCATGGGCTTCATGCCCGAAGCCATGCTCAACTACCTGGGCCGCATGGGCTGGTCGATGCCGGACGAGCGCGAGAAGTTCTCGCTGGCCGAAATGGTCGAGCACTTCGACCTGTCGCGTGTGTCGCTGGGCGGCCCGATCTTCGACATCGAGAAGCTGTCGTGGCTCAACGGCCAGTGGCTGCGTGAGCTGCCTGTCGCAGAGTTTGCCGCGCGCGTGCAGAAATGGGCGTTCAACAGCGACTACATGATGAAGATCGCGCCGCACGTGCAGGGCAGGGTAGAGACCTTCAGCCAGATTGCGCCGCTGGGTGGGTTCTTCTTCGAAGGTGCGCTCAAGCTCGACGCCAAGCTGTTCGAGCACAAGAAACTGTCGGCCGACCAGGTACGCCAGGTGATCCAGCTGATCCTGTGGAAGCTCGAGGGGTTGCGCCAGTGGGAGAAGGATCGCATCACCGGCTGCATCCAGGCGGTGGTCGAGGCGCTTGAGCTCAAGCTGCGTGACGCGATGCCGCTGATGTTCGCCGCGATTTCCGGCCAGGCCAGCTCGGTGTCGGTGCTCGATGCCATGGAGATCCTCGGGCCGGACCTGACCCGCTACCGCCTGCGCCAGGCGCTGGACCTGCTGGGTGGTGTGTCGAAGAAAGAAAACAAGGAATGGGAAAAGCTGTTGGGCACCATTGCCTGAGCATTTTTCCCGTAGGAGCCGGCCTTGCCGGCGAACAAAGCGCTGCGGTACCCGGTATTGCGCAGCGCCTGTTTCGCCGGCAAGGCCGGCTCCTGCAAGGGCGAGACCCCCGAGTTTGCGGGGGCTCTCCTGACCCAGGCCGGTAAGTGTTTGTTATCTCGGAAATTTCTTTTGGATTTTGTTGAAAATTTATTTGACAGGTCTTCAATCCGATCTTAATATGCGCCCCGTCCACAGCGATGAACGAAACGAAGCGCGAAGCACCCAGCCAAGCGATTCAGTTCAAAGCGACATTGTGGGGCTATAGCTCAGCTGGGAGAGCGCCTGCATGGCATGCAGGAGGTCAGCGGTTCGATCCCGCTTAGCTCCACCAAATTCCCTATCCGGAGTTGGTCATACAACTCAGGGTTCAACCGGGTTCCAGCAGCCGGGTTGTGTGGTAAGAAGGTTCGTCCCCTTCGTCTAGTGGCCTAGGACACCGCCCTTTCACGGCGGTAACAGGGGTTCGAGTCCCCTAGGGGACGCCAGTTTTACACAAGTGATGTTGCAAGGCATCGCTGGGCCGCGAGGCTAGAAATCTGGGGCTATAGCTCAGCTGGGAGAGCGCCTGCATGGCATGCAGGAGGTCAGCGGTTCGATCCCGCTTAGCTCCACCAATTTTGCCAGGGTTCGTGAAAACGAGCCTGCACGAAGGTTACAAGTCCCCTTCGTCTAGTGGCCTAGGACACCGCCCTTTCACGGCGGTAACAGGGGTTCGAGTCCCCTAGGGGACGCCATTTTACCCGCTCTGCGGGATTTCAAGGCTCATTCGATTATTGAATGAGCCTTTTGTTTTTTCCCTCGAAAAAATCTCTTGCGCGCTTGGGCCGCAGGAGAAAGTGCTTGCCAATAAATATTATGAGCATAATATTGCTTCCATAATATTTGGAGGCCTGCCATGCACGACAAAAAAGCCCAGACCCGCCAGCGCATTTTGGATGCGGCGCGCAGTGCGCTGATCCTTAACGGCCCGGCCGACCCCAGTGTGCAGCAGGTGATGGGCGCTGCGGGGCTCACCGTGGGTGGGTTCTATGCGCATTTCGAGAACAAGGATGCGCTGATGCTCGAAGCCTTTTGCCAGTTGCTTGGCGAGCGCCGGGCCTTGCTGGCACAGGTCGACGCGTCGCTGGACGGGGAGGCGCGTCGTGCCCTGGTGGCGGCCTTCTACCTGTCGCGCAAACACCGCGATGCCGTCGACAGCGGCTGCCCGCTGCCCAGCTCTCTGGGCGAGATCAATCAGTTGCCGGCGACCTTTCGCGCGGTGCTGACCGAGCATATCGAGTTGATGATGGCCAACCTGGCCGACACCCCCGAAGACGCCGACAAAGTGCTGGCCGACCTGGCCCTGATGGTCGGTGGCCTGGCCCTGGCGCGAGCGCTGGGTACCAGCGAATTGTCCGACCGTGTGTTGCGTGCCGCCAAGTCCGCGGTGATCTGATCTGGAGCGACGTGATGAACAGCCTGAGCTGGATTCGTGGTATCAACGCCACTGTTGGACGCCTGGCACCCAATCGGGTGGCCGGGCAGATGCGCCAGGCCTTCATGAGCCCGCGCACCTTGCCGCCACGCGACTGGGAACTGCCGCTGCTGGCGCGTGCCGAGCGCATTACCCTGCGCTTTGGCCTGAGTGCGCTGCGCTGGGGGCAAGGCCCCACGGTGCTGCTGATGCACGGCTGGGAGGGGCGCCCCACCCAGTTCGCCCATCTGATCGAGGCCCTGGTGGCCGCCGGCTATTGTGCGGTGGCGCTCGAAGGGCCGGCCCACGGCCGCTCGCGTGGAAACAAGGCCAACGTGGTGTCGTTCGCCCACGCCTTGCTCGAGGCGGCCGGTGAGCTGGGCCCATTGCACGGGGTGATCGGCCATTCCATGGGCGGTGCCAGTACGCTGCTGGCCCTGCAGTGGGGGCTGCGTACCGAGGTGGCGGTGAGCATCGCCGCGCCGGCGCGCCTGCTCGAGGTGCTGCGCGGCATGGCGCGGCACCTGGGGTTGCCGGCGCGGGCGCGGGCAGCCTTCATTCGCCAGGTGGAGCGAGAGGTCGGGGTGCCGATCTCGCGCCTGGACGTGGCCGTCTACCAGCTGGAACTGCCCGGTTTCATCGTGCATGCCGAGGACGACCCGCTGGTCGCCGTCAGCGAGGCGCGGCTGATTCATCAGGCGTGGTTCGACAGCCAGCTGCTGCTGTTGCCCCAGGGCGGGCATATGCGTGTGCTGTCCGACCCGCAACTGGTCGACGGCGTGCTTGCGCTGCTGCAACGCAGTGCCCGGCCAGTGCGCCAATCAGCCTGAGCATCCGTTACACTCTGCCCGTTAACTACAGATCGGGAGCGGGCATGAGCTGGGATCGGGCAACGCCATTTACCATCGACCTGCAGGTCGGTGCCGAGGATATCGACGGCCTGGGGCACGCCAACAACGCGGTGTACGTCACCTGGCTCGAGCGCTGCGCCTGGCGTCATTCCCAGCGCCTGGGGCTGGACCTGGCCGAGTACCGGCGCCTGGACCGCGCCATGGCCGTGGTGCGTCACGAGATCGACTACCTGGCCAGCGCCTATGAGGACGACATCCTGCAGTTGGCCACCTGGATCGTCGACTGGGACCAGCGCCTGAAGATGACCCGTCACTTCCAGCTGGTGCGACCAAGCGACGGCACCACCTTGCTGCGGGCGCAGACCACCTTCGTGTGCATCGAGCTGTCCACCGGCAAGCCCAGGCGCATGCCGGCAGAATTCATCGAGGGCTACGGCGCCGCGATGGCCGGAGCCCGATAAGCCACGGTTTTTGCTAGACTGCCGGCCTTTTTCGCGCGAGACCCACGCCATGCAAATTGCCCTGGCCCCCATGGAGGGGCTGGTCGACAACATCCTTCGCGACGTACTGACCCAGGTGGGCGGCATCGACTGGTGTGTCACCGAGTTCATTCGCGTGTGCGACCGGTTGCTGCCGGCGCATGTGTACGAGAAGCTGGCCCCGGAGCTTGGCCGCGGTGCGCAAACCGCCGCCGGCGTGCCTTTGCGTGTGCAGTTGCTGGGCTCCGACCCGGCATGCCTGGCCGATAACGCGGTGCTGGCCTGCGAGCTGGGCGCCCCCGTCATCGACCTCAATTTCGGTTGCCCGGCCAAGACCGTGAACAAGTCCCGCGGCGGCGCGGTGCTGCTCAAGGAACCCGAGCTGCTGCATGCCATCCTGCGCGAAGTGCGCCGGGCGGTGCCTGCGCATATCCCGGTCACCGCCAAGATGCGCCTGGGCTTCGACAGCCCGGACGGTGCGCTGGACTGCGCCCGCGCCCTGGCCGAAGGCGGTGCCGACCAGTTGGTGGTGCACGCACGCACCAAGGTCGATGGCTACAAGCCGCCGGCGCACTGGGAGTACGTGGCGCGGGTGCAGGAGGTGGTGAAGGTGCCGGTGTTCGCCAACGGCGAGGTGTGGACGCTGGAAGACTGGCGCCGCTGCCGCGAGGTCAGCGGCGTGGAGGACATCATGCTCGGTCGCGGCCTGGTGTCGCGCCCGGACCTGGCCCGGCAGATTGCCGCCGAGCGCCAGGGCATCGAGTTCGTGCCGCTGGACTGGCAGGCACTGCAACCGCTGCTGCAGGACTTCTGGGTGCAGGCCCGGGAACAGATGACCGAGCGTCAGGCACCGGGGCGACTGAAGCAGTGGGTGGCGATGCTGACCCGTACCTACCCCGAAGCCACGGCACTGTTTACCGAACTGCGCCGCGAGACCGACTGTGATCGCGTGGCGCGGCTGCTGGGTATTCCGGTCAGCGAGGCGGCCTGAAAAAATTTTTGTGGTCGATGCTTGAAATGTTAGGGCGGGTCCTTATCTAGGGAGTACGCGATGCCGAAGTCGGGTCGCGCAATCACCAACTCGCTGATATTTCAGGAGATGTACCATGACTACCGCATTTTCTCTGGCTCCACTGTTCCGTCAATCCGTTGGCTTCGACCGTTTCAACGACCTGTTCGAATCCGCGGCACGTAGCGAGTCGGGTAGCACCTACCCACCCTACAATGTTGAAAAACATGGCGAAGACCACTACCGAATCGTCGTTGCTGCAGCTGGCTTCCAGGAAGAGGACCTCGACCTGCAAGTGGAAAAAGGCGTTCTGACCGTCAGTGGCGGCAAGCGTGACAGCAGTGGTGAAAGCGTCACCTACCTGCACCAGGGCATCGCCCAGCGGGCCTTCAAGTTGTCCTTCCGCCTGGCTGACCACATCGAAGTGAAGTCGGCGGGCCTGGCCAACGGTCTGCTCAGTGTCGATCTGCTGCGTGTTGTGCCTGAAGAAGCCAAGGCCAAGCGCATCCCGATCAACGGCGAGAAACCTGCGCTGAACTGAGTGTGGACTGAGTGAAAGAGGGCACCTTCGGGTGCCCTTTTTTGTGCCCGGTCCGCGGCTCTTCACTGCAGGAGCCAGCCTTGCTGGCAACTGCCGTGCTGCGGTGTGTCAGTAGTCCGCCGGTGCCTGCAGCAGCATCGCCCTGAACTCGTTCAGCGGCAATGGCCGGCTGTGCAGGTACCCCTGGTACAGATGGCACCCCAGCCGCTCCAGAAACTCCAGTTGCTCCGACAGCTCCACCCCTTCGGCAATCACTGCCAGGTCCAGGCTTCTGGCCATGGCCACGATGGCCTTGACGATCTCTGCATCATTGGGGTCCAGCGGTGCATCGCGCACGAACGATTGGTCGATCTTCAGCGCATCCACCGGCAAGCGCTTGAGGTAGGTGAGCGACGAGTAGCCGGTGCCGAAGTCATCCATCGCAAAGCTCACCCCGAACGCCTTCAGCTCGCGCATCTTGCTGATGGTGTCCTCCAGGTTCTGGATCACGATGCCCTCGGTGATCTCCAGCTTGAGCATCTGGTAGGGCAGGCGGTAGTCGTCCAGGCTGCGCCGCACCCGCTCGACGAAATCGTTCTGGCGGAACTGGCGCGGGCTGATGTTCACGCACAGGCTGAAATCCATCGGATCGATCAGCCCGTCCTGCAGCATGCGCGAGCAGGCATCGCAGGCTTCGTCGAGTATCCAGCTGCCCACCTCCAGGATCAGCCCGCTTTCCTCCAGCACCTGGATGAACTGGCTGGGCGGCTGCTGGCCCAACAGCGGATGGTGCCAGCGCAGCAGAACCTCGGCCCCGACGATGCGGTTGTCACGGGCATCCACCTGGGGCTGGAAGTGCAGCGCCAGTTCGCCCCTGGCCAGGGCCATGCGCAGGTCGCTCTCCATGCGCAGGCGTTCACTGGCGGCCTTCTGCATGGTGGTGTGGAACAGTTGCGTGGTGTTGCGACCCGAATCCTTGGCGCGGTACAGCGCAATGTCGGCGCGCTTGAGCAGGTCGGCCGGCGTGGTGCCGTGATCGGGGATCAGCGCCACGCCGATGCTGGGGGTTACCTGCAGGCGCTGGCCGTCCAGCGACATCGGCTCGGCCAGCAGTTCGCGCAAGGTGTCGGCCAGTTGGCGAACCTTGTCGGTGACCTCTTCGCGGCTGCCTTCCAGGCCGCTCAGCAGCACCACGAACTCATCACCCCCCAGGCGCGCCACGGTGTCCTCCAGGCGCACGCTGGCTTCAAGCCGGGCTGTGATGATCTTGAGCACCGTATCGCCCACCGGGTGGCCCAGCGAGTCGTTGATGTGCTTGAAGTGGTCGAGGTCGAGGAACAGCAGGGCGCCGCGCAGGTTCTGGCGTTTGAGCAGGGCGATCTGCTGGCTCAGGCGATCCATCAGCAGGGCGCGGTTGGGCAGGTTGGTCAGCGGGTCGTGGTAGGCCAGGTGACGGATCTGCGCCTGGGCATTCTTGAGCTGGCTGACGTCGCGGGCAGTCAGTAGCAGGCAGTCTGTCTCGTTGAGGGTGATCGGCTCCATCGACACCTCCACGGTGAGGATTTCGCCGCGTTTGTTGCGCCCCAGCATTTCGCGGTGGTGCACCCGCCCGCGCTCACGCATTTCACCGAACAGCAGGGTCTGCTGCTTGTCGTCGGCCCACAACCCGATCTGAGCCATGCTCTGGCCGATCACCTCGTCGGCGCTGTAGCCGGTGAGCCGGCAGAAGCCGTCGTTCACCTCCAGGTAGCGGCCACTGTCGCGCTCGGTGATGGTGATGGCGTCGGGGCTGGAGTGGAAGGCCTTGGCGAACTTCTCCTCACTGGCCTTGAGTGCGGCTTCGCCGCGTTGCTGCTGGGTGATGTCGCGCAGGGTGGTGACGCTGCAGGGCTGGTTGTCGACCTTGATCAGGCGGCTGGAAATCACACAGGTCAGGGGCTGGCCATCCTTGTGATTGACCACCACCGCGACATTGTTCAACGCCTGGTCGCGAATCACCTGCTCGATACGTCGTGCGCGGGCGGCCGATTCGGCCCACAGCCCCAGTTGTTCGGCGGTACGACCCAGTACCTGGTCGGCGCACCAGCCGAAGGTCTGGGTGAACGCCTGGTTGATCTCGATGAACTGGCCGGTGTCCTGGCGGGTGACGCAGATGGGGTCGGGGCTGACCTGGAACAGGCTGGCGAACTTTTCCTCCGAGCTGGTCAGGCGCTGTTCGCGTTCAACCTGTTCGGTGATGTCCAGCAGGGTGCCGGCCATGCGCAGCGGGTTGCCCTGGTCGTCACGGTAAAGCCGTGCGCGGCTCTCCAGGTAGCGTGAGGCGCCGTTTTCCAGCTGGATGCGGTAGGTGATCTGGTAGTTGCCCGCCGGGCCTTCGCGCAGGCTGCGATAGGCCTGGCGCATGCCGCTGCGCTCAAGCTCGGGCACGCCTTCGAAAAACGCCTCGAACGACTCGTGGAACGGCACCGGCGCCAGGCCGTGCAGTTGTGCCGCGCGGGCCGAGCCGTACAGCATGCCGCTGGGGATGTGCCAGTCCCAGGTACCCAGCTGGGCAGAGTCCAGTGCCAGGTCCAGGCGCTCCTGGCTGTCCTTGAGGGCTTGTTCGGCACGCTTGCGCTCGCTGGTGTCGACGAAGGTGCTGAGCAGGTAGGTGACACCTTCGAGTTCGATGGCCTGGGTGCTGAGGATGCCATCGTGGACCTGCCCGCTGCTGGCGCGAAACTGCACTTCCAGGGTCACCGGGCCGTTGTTGCCGCTGGTGGCCTCCAGCACCTGGTCACGCTGCCTGGGGTTGGCCCACAGGCCCAGTTCCAGCGTGGTACGCCCGATCACCTGGGCGCCGGGCCAGCCAAGAATGTTCTCGAAGTGCTGGTTGACCTCATGGATCAGCCCGTCGGCACGCCGGGTCAGCAGCACCACGTTCGGGCTCAGGTGAAAAAGCGTGGCAAAGCGCTTTTCGGAGTTGATCAGTGCGGTTTCGCGTTCGCGCTGGCGGGTGATCTCGCGCACCACCCCGATCATCTGCAGGCGCCCGTCGCGGTTGGTGGCCAGGCTGCCGTTCACTTCCAGCCAGTGCAGGCTGCCGTCCGGCCAGCGGATGCGATGGCGCAGGGCCTGGTCCACCGGCTCGCCGTTGAGCACTGCATGAAAGGCCTGGCGCATGCGTGCGCGGTCCTCTTCCGGCAGCAGGTCGAGGTAGTCGATGTCGTGGGTCAGCGGTTGATGCGGATCGAAGCCAAACAGTGCCTGGGTGCCTCGTGACCAGTTGATGCGCCCGCTGCCCACATCCCACACCCAGGCGCCAAGGTGCGCACCATTGAGCGCCGCGAGCAACTGCGGCGCACTCTCCCAGGCCTGTTCCAGCTCCTGGGGGTCTGCTGCGTGGATACGGGGAAGGCGCGCAAAACGATTGGCTGACTTGGGCATCGGTACCAGACCTTTGGCGGGTGATACGTCCTTGGTGGCGGGCCGCCCGGGGCAGGGGCGGGCTACGCCGGGCTTGCGTGACTGTCGAGCAGGGCCATGAAGGCTCTGGCCGCATTCGATAACGTTCGTTCCGTGTGCAGAATGTAGCCTAGCTGGCGCGACAGCTGTATGCCCGGCAAGTCGATGGATGCAACCTGCTCATCGAGCATTGTGCGCGGCAGCACACTCCAGGCCAGCCCGATCGACACCATCATCTTGATGGTTTCCAGGTAGTTGGTGCTCATGGCGATGTTGGGGACCAGGCCCTGGGCCTCGAACAGACGCTGCACAATATGGTGTGTGAAAGTGTTGCCGCCGGGGAACACGGCCGGGTGGTGGGCAATGTCCGCCAGGCCCACCGCGCCCTTGCAGGCCAGCGGGTGCTCGGGGGCAACCACGAAATCCAGCGGGTCGTCCCATACCGGCACCGCGCGCACCAGGCTGTGGGGCTCGGGGGCGAGGGTGATCACGGCGATTTCGGCGCGCCCGTGCAGAATTTCCTCGTAGGCCACTTCCGAGTCCAGAAACTGGATGTCCAGAGCCACCGCCGGGTACTGACGGGTAAACGCCCGCAACAGCGGCGGCAGGCGGTGCAGACCGATGTGATGGCTGGTGGCCAGGGTCAGTCGACCGCTGACCTCGCCGGTGAGGTTGGTCAGGGCCCGCCGGGTGTCGTCCAGCACGTTGAGGATCTGGTAGGCACGCGGCAGCAGGGCACGGCCGGCTTCGGTCAGGCTCACCTCGCGGCCAAGGCGGTCGAACAGGCGCACATCCAGCTGCTGCTCCAGCCCGGCAATGCGCTTGCTGATGGCCGGCTGGGTCAGGTGCAGGCGCTCGCCGGCACCGGAAAAGCTCCCGGTTTCAGCGATGGCGATGAAGGCACTAAGGTTGGCCAGGTCCACGGAATGAGTTCCTCGGGTTTGGATTCCTAAAAGTTATCCAAAGCATAAAAAATATGAATTTGAGTTATTCAATCTAACCCCATAGCATCGTCCGTACAAGCCAAGGGGTTATTGGCATAGAAAGACTGATGAGGAAAGTCTGATGGCTGGCAAAACGCTCTACGACAAGCTCTGGGATTCGCACTTGGTCAAGCAGCGCGACGACGGTTCGGCGCTGATCTATATCGACCGTCACATCATTCACGAAGTGACGTCGCCGCAGGCCTTCGAGGGGCTGCGCCTGGCCAACCGCAAACCCTGGCGCATCGATGCCAACATCGCCACCCCCGACCACAACGTGCCCACCACGCCAGAGCGCAAGGGCGGCATCGAGGCCATCGCCGACCAGGTGTCGCGCCTGCAGGTGCAGACCCTCGACGAAAACTGTGACGAATACGGCATCACCGAATTCAAGATGAACGATGTGCGCCAGGGCATCGTCCACGTCATCGGCCCGGAGCAGGGTGCCACCTTGCCCGGCATGACCGTGGTCTGCGGCGACTCGCATACCTCCACCCACGGCGCGTTCGGCGCCCTGGCCCACGGCATCGGCACCTCCGAGGTCGAGCACGTGCTCGCTACCCAGTGCCTGGTGGCCAAGAAGATGAAGAACATGCTGGTGCGCGTCGAAGGGCAATTGCCGTTCGGCGTCACTGCCAAGGACATCGTGCTGGCCGTGATCGGCAAGATCGGGACCGCCGGCGGCAACGGGCATGCCATCGAGTTTGCCGGCAGCGCCATTCGCGAGTTGTCGGTCGAAGGCCGCATGACCATCTGCAACATGTCCATCGAGGCCGGTGCGCGGGTGGGCCTGGTGGCCACCGACGAGAAGACCGTTGCCTACGTCAAGGGTCGTCCGTATGCGCCCAAGGGCGAGCAGTGGGACCTGGCCGTCGAAGCCTGGAAAGACCTGGTGTCCGACAGCGACGCGGTGTTCGACACCGTGGTCGAGCTGGACGCGGCGCAGATCAAACCGCAGGTCAGCTGGGGCACCTCGCCCGAGATGGTGCTGGCGGTCGACCAGCGCGTGCCGGACCCGGCGGCCGAGGCCGACCTGGTCAAGCGCGGTTCCATCGAACGCGCCCTCAAGTACATGGGCCTGAACGCCAACCAGGCGATCACCGACATTCAGCTCGACCGCGTGTTCATCGGTTCGTGCACCAACTCGCGCATCGAAGACCTGCGCGCCGCGGCCGTGATCGCCAAGGGTCGCAAGGTGGCCTCGACCATCAAGCAGGCCATCGTGGTGCCGGGCTCGGGCCTGGTCAAGGCGCAGGCCGAGCAGGAAGGCCTGGACAAGATCTTCCTCGAGGCCGGTTTCGAATGGCGTGAGCCGGGCTGCTCGATGTGCCTGGCGATGAACCCGGACCGCCTCGAAAGTGGCGAGCATTGCGCCTCCACCTCCAACCGCAACTTCGAGGGGCGCCAGGGCGCCGGTGGGCGTACCCACCTGGTGAGCCCGGCAATGGCGGCGGCTGCCGCAGTAACCGGTCGTTTTGTCGATGTACGCGAGTTGATCCAAGGGAGCGCAGCATGAAAGCCTTTACCCAGCACACCGGCCTGGTCGCCCCGTTGGACCGTGCCAACGTCGACACCGACCAGATCATCCCCAAGCAGTTCTTGAAGTCGATCAAGCGCACCGGGTTCGGCCCGAACCTGTTCGACGAATGGCGTTACCTGGACGTGGGTCAGCCCTACCAGGACAACAGCAAGCGCCCGCTGAACCAGGATTTCGTGCTCAACCATGCGCGTTACCAGGGGGCCAGCGTGTTGCTGGCGCGGGAGAACTTCGGTTGCGGTTCGAGCCGCGAGCATGCGCCTTGGGCGCTGGAAGAGTACGGCTTTCGCAGCATCATTGCGCCCAGCTACGCCGACATCTTCTTCAACAACAGCTTCAAGAACGGCTTGCTGCCGATCATCCTCGGCGACGAGGAAGTCGACGAGCTGTTCAAGCAGGTTGAGGCGGACCCGGGCTACCAGCTGACCATCGACCTGCAGGCGCAGACCGTGACGCGGCCGGACGGCAAGGTGCTCCACTTCGAGATCGACGCGTTCCGCAAGCATTGCCTGCTCAACGGCCTGGATGACATCGGCCTGACCTTGCAGGATGGCGATGCGATTGCAGCGTTTGAAGCCAGGCACCGTGCTAGCCAGCCCTGGTTGTTTCGCGACGCCTGAATGATGCAGTGATGTGCCGGCCAAGCCGCCCCAGGAGATCCATGATGACCCGCAGCACCGCCCACACCGAAGTCGTCCAGCGCCAGTTCGGCGAACAAGCCTCTGCCTACCTGAGCAGCGCCGTGCATGCCCAGGGTAGCGAATTCGCCCTGCTGCAGGCCGAGCTTGCCGGGCACGCCGACGCCCGCCTGCTGGACCTGGGCTGCGGTGCCGGTCACGTGAGCTTCCATGTCGCCCCGCTGGTGGCCGAAGTGGTCGCCTATGACCTGTCGCAGCAGATGCTCGACGTGGTCGGCGCCGCCGCCATCGAGCGCGGCTTGAACAACATCGTCACCGAGCGTGGCGCCGCCGAGCGCCTGCCGTTCGCCGACGCCTCGTTCGATTTCGTCTTCAGCCGCTACTCGGCGCACCACTGGAGCGACCTGGGCCTGGCCCTGCGCGAGGTACGCCGGGTGCTCAAGCCCGGCGGCGTGGCCGCGTTCGTCGACGTCATGTCGCCGGGCAGCCCGCTGCTCGACACCTACCTGCAAAGCGTCGAAGTACTGCGCGACACCAGCCACGTGCGCGATTATTCTGCCGGCGAGTGGCTGCAACAGGTCAGCGAAGCCGGCCTGTGCACCCGCAGCCACACGCGCCAGCGCCTGCGCCTGGAATACACCTCGTGGGTGGAGCGCATGCGCACCCCCGAGCCGATGCGTGCGGCGATTCGCCAGTTGCAGCAGGCGATGGGCGACGAAGTTCGCCAGCATTACCAGATAGAAGCCGATGGCTCCTTCAGCACCGACGTGATCGTGCTCTGGGCCCAACGCTGAGTTTTCCCCGGTACGCCAGTGCGGCGCACCGCTTGAATTGAATGATGAGGAACCCATGAGCAAGCAGATTCTGATTCTCCCAGGTGATGGCATCGGCCCGGAAATCATGGCCGAGGCGGTCAAGGTGCTGGAACTGGCCAACGACAAGTTCCAGCTCGGCTTCAGCCTGGCGCACGATGTGATCGGTGGCGCGGCCATCGACAAGCACGGCGTGCCGCTGGCCGACGAGACCCTGGAACGTGCGCGCCAGGCCGACGCCGTGCTGCTGGGCGCGGTGGGCGGGCCGAAGTGGGACAAGATCGAGCGTGATATCCGCCCTGAGCGCGGCCTGCTGAAAATCCGTTCGCAACTGGGCCTGTTCGCCAACCTGCGTCCGGCCATTCTCTACCCGCAGCTGGCCGATGCGTCCTCGCTCAAGCCAGAAATCGTCGCCGGCCTGGATATCCTGATCGTGCGCGAGCTGACCGGCGGCATCTACTTCGGTGCGCCGCGCGGCACCCGCGAACTGGAAGGCGGCGAGCGCCAGGCCTACGACACCCTGCCGTACAGCGAGAGCGAAATCCGCCGCATCGCCCGTGTCGGTTTCGACATGGCCCGCGTGCGCGGCAAGAAGCTGTGCTCGGTGGACAAGGCCAACGTGCTCGCCTCCAGCCAGCTGTGGCGTGAAATCGTCGAGGACGTGGCCAAGGACTACGCGGATGTCGAGCTCAGCCACATGTACGTCGACAACGCCGCCATGCAACTGGTGCGCGCGCCCAAGCAGTTCGACGTGATGGTCACCGACAACATGTTCGGCGACATCCTGTCGGATGAGGCTTCCATGCTCACCGGTTCCATCGGCATGCTGCCGTCGGCGTCACTGGATGCCAACAACAAGGGCATGTACGAGCCGTGCCACGGTTCGGCCCCGGACATCGCCGGGCAAGGCATCGCCAACCCGCTGGCGACCATCCTGTCGGTATCGATGATGCTGCGTTACAGCTTCAACCAGCAGGCGGCGGCCGAGGCCATCGAACAGGCCGTGAGCCTGGTGCTGGATCAGGGCCTGCGCACCGGCGACATCTGGTCGGCGGGCTGCAGCAAGGTAGGTACGCAGGAAATGGGCGACGCAGTAGTCGCAGCGCTGCGGAATCTGTAATCTCTCGGGCCCGCCGCTGGTTTCTTCCAGGCGGCGGCCCACTTTTAGCGAAGGTGTAGTTGCGATGAAACGTGTAGGTCTGATCGGTTGGCGCGGTATGGTCGGTTCCGTGCTCATGCAGCGGATGCTCGAAGAGCAGGATTTCGATCTGATCGAGCCGGTGTTCTTCACTACCTCCAATGTCGGGGGCCAGGGGCCATCCGTGGGCAAGGACATTGCTCCGCTCAAGGATGCGTACAGCATTGAAGAGCTCAAGACCCTCGATGTGATCCTGACCTGCCAGGGTGGCGACTACACCAACGAGGTGTTCCCCAAGCTGCGCGAAGCCGGCTGGCAGGGTTACTGGATCGATGCCGCTTCCAGCCTGCGCATGCAGGATGACGCGGTCATCGTGCTGGACCCGGTCAACCGCAAGGTCATCGACCAGCAGCTGGACGCCGGCACCAAGAACTACATCGGTGGCAACTGCACCGTCAGCCTGATGCTGATGGGCCTGGGCGGCCTGTTCGAAGCCGGCCTGGTCGAATGGATGAGCGCCATGACCTACCAGGCGGCCTCCGGCGCCGGCGCGCAGAACATGCGCGAGCTGATCAAGCAGATGGGCGCTACCCATGCGGCGGTTGCCGATGACCTGGCCAACCCGGCGGCGGCCATCCTCGACATCGACCGCAAGGTTGCCGAGGCCATGCGCAGCGACGCCTACCCGACCGAGAACTTCGGCGTGCCGCTGGCCGGCAGCCTGATCCCGTGGATCGACAAGGAGCTGCCCAACGGGCAGAGCCGTGAAGAGTGGAAGGCCCAGGCCGAGACCAACAAGATCCTGGGTCGTTTCAAGAACCCGATCCCGGTCGACGGCATCTGCGTGCGCATCGGTGCCATGCGTTGCCACAGCCAGGCGCTGACCATCAAGCTGAACAAGGACGTGCCGATCGCCGACATCGAAGGCATGATCAGCCAGCACAACCCCTGGGTGAAGCTGGTGCCGAACCAGCGCGAGATCAGCATGCAGGAGCTGAGCCCGACCAACGTCACCGGCACGCTGAACATCCCGGTAGGGCGTCTGCGCAAGCTGAACATGGGGTCGCAGTACCTGGGCGCCTTCACCGTGGGCGACCAGCTGCTGTGGGGCGCGGCCGAGCCGCTGCGTCGCATGCTGCGGATCCTGCTGGAGCGTTGATCGCTGCTGCGCGCTAGAACAGGCCCCCTCGTCTTGCGACGCAGGGGGCTTTTTTGTGGTGGCCTGATGCCTTTGCCGGCACCGGGTGGTCTCGCTGCGGCAATCCGAGTAAAGTGCCGCTCCCCCCGTTCTGCCAGAGGCACTGTCCATGACCCAGACCTACGATATCGCCGTGATCGGCGCCACCGGCACCGTCGGCGAGACCCTGGTGCAAATCCTCGAGGAGCGCGATTTTCCCCTGGGCACCCTGCACCTGCTGGCCAGCAACGAGTCGGCGGGCAGCTCGGTGAACTACCGTGGCAAGAACCTGCGCGTGCGCGAAGTCGATGCCTTCGACTTCAGCCAGGTCAAGCTGGCGTTCTTCGCCGCAGGCCCTGCGGTTACCCGCAGTTTCGCCGCCAAGGCGCGTGCCGCCGGGTGTGCGGTGATCGATCTGTCCGGCGCGCTGTCGGCCGAACAGGTGGCAGCAGTGGTGCCCGAGGCCAATCCACAGGCCATCGACAGTCAGAGCCTGCCCGTGCAACTGGTCAGCCCGAGCGCTGCCGCGGTTGCCCTGGCGGTGGTGCTGGCCCCGCTCAAGCACCTGCTGGAACTGGAACGGGTCAACGTGACGGCGTGCATGGCAGTGTCGGCCCAGGGCCGCGAGGCGGTGGGCGAACTGGCCCGGCAAACTGCCGAGTTGCTCAATGCGCGTCCGCTGGAGCCGCGCTTCTTCGATCGCCAGGTGGCGTTCAACCTGCTGGCCCAGGTGGGCACCAGCGACAGCGAGGGCCATGGCGCCCTGGAGCGTCGCCTGGTGAGTGAGCTGCGCGAGTTGCTTGGCCTGCCTTCGCTGAAGATTTCCGTGACCTGTGTTCAAGTCCCGGTGTTTTTCGGCGATAGCTACACTGTGGCCGTGCACAGTCGCAAGGCGGTCGATCTGGCGGCGGTGAACGCCGTGCTGGAGCACGCCGACAGTGTCGAACTGGTGGAGGCGGGTGACTACCCGACCCCGGTCGGTGATGCGGTGGCCCAGGATGTGGTGTATGTCGGGCGGGTGCGTGGCGGTGTCGACGAGGCCGAACAGCTCAATCTCTGGCTGACCACCGACAACGTGCGCAAAGGCGCGGCGTTGAACGCCGTACAGCTGGCGGAGTTGTTGATAAAACACCTTGCGTAAAAGATACTTGGCGACGATTTGCACATTGTTTCTGAAATACTGGAAGTGAGCGGCCGTCACGCGCTTGCGGGGCACCTTGCCAACATGATCCGGTGGTCATGCCAGTCAAATGCCTCACGGCGGTTTTTCACTTTCTTCTCGGTAGCCGGGGAAGGTTCATACAAAGGATGAGGTCATGCTTCGAATTCGCAAACTGGTGTTAGCAATAGCCGCGGCATCGGCGCTGTCCTCGGGTATGGCGCATGCGCTGGGGCTGGGCGAGCTGACCCTCAAGTCGGGGCAGAACCAGCCGCTGGATGCCGAGATCGAATTGCTCGATGTGCGTGATCTCACCCCCGCCGAAGTGGTGCCCAGCCTGGCGCCGGCCGAAGAGTTCAGCAAGGCCGGGGTCGAACGCCAGGCGTACCTCAACGACCTGACCTTCACCCCGGTGATCAACCCCAGTGGCAAGAGCGTGCTGCGGGTGACCTCCAGCCAGCCGCTGCCGGCCCCTATGGTCAAGTTCCTGGTGCAGGTGATGTGGCCCCAGGGCCGCCTGCTGCGCGACTACAGCGTACTGATCGACGCCTCCAAATTCTCTCCCGAAGCGGCCCAGGCGGCTTCGGGCGTCACCCCAGCGGTGACCGCGTCCGCCCGCCACACCACCGTGCGTCGCGACACCTTGTGGCAGATTGCCGCCAAGGCGCGCCAGGGTGGATCGGTGCAGCAGACCATGCTGGCGATCCAGGCGCTCAACCCCGATGCCTTCTACAACGGCAACATCAACCAGCTCAAGGTTGGCCAGGTACTGCGCCTGCCCGACCAGCAGCAGATCGCCGCCATCCCCCAGGGCCAGGCCGTCAAGGAAGTGGCCGAGCAGTATGCGGCCTGGCGTGAGGGGCGCCGTCTGGGCCCGCGTGCGCGCCAGCTCGACGCCACCCGGCGTGACGCGGCCGGCGCCGCCCCGGCGCGTATCGCCCAGCAGGACAACCTCAAGCTGGTGGCACCCGGCGGCAAAGGTGCGGCTGGCGACAGCAAGGCCCTGGCCGACAAGCTGGCGATGGCCGAAGAGAGCCTCGACACCACCCGGCGTGACAACGCCGAGCTGAAAAGCCGTGTGGCGGATCTGCAGAGCCAGCTGGACAAGCTGCAGCGCCTGATCGAACTGAAGAACGACCAGCTGGCGCGCCTGGAAGCCCAGAGCGCCGCGCCGGCGAGCGTGCCTGCGCCCGAGCAGCCGGCGATCGATGCCCAGTTGCAGCAGGCGGTACCGAGCGAAGCGGTGGTGTCCCCGGCGCCGGCTGCCGTGGATACCGCGCCGGTGGCCGAAACGCCGCCGGCTGCCGTTACCCCGAGCGATTCGGACAAGATGCTCGACGACCTGCTGGGCAACAGCTGGCTGCTGGCGCTGATCGCAGGTTCAGCCTTGCTGGTGCTGTTGTTGCTTCTGCTGCTGTTGGCGCGCAAGCGTCGTGCCCAGCAGGAGGCTGAAAAGCACATGCGCATGGCGCGAGCCCTGGCCGAGGAAAGCGACCTGGGCCTGGGGCCGGACATGGATCTGCCGCAAAGCAGTTTCGAGGGCCTGGAGGTCTCCGCGCCGAGCGTGACCCTGGCGCCGGGTGTGGTGGCGGCCTCCGCTGCAGCGGCTGCGGCTGCCGAGGTAGCACCCGCCTACGACAGGCTGGACCCGGAGTCCGAGCTGGAGCTGGAGCCGGAATTCGAGCCCAAGCCGGCCCCCGTGGTCGAGCCCGCGCCCGAGCCGGTAGAGGTTCCGTCTCCGGCCCCGGCTGCGGTGGTGGCACCGGCCGTCATCGCGGCTGCCGTGCAGGCACCGGCCGAGGACGCCCCCGCGCCAAATGACGATGCCCTGCTGGCGGAAGTCGACCTGAGCATTGCCCGCGGTCGTCTGAACCATGCCGCCGAGCTGCTGGAGCCTGCGGTGGAGCAGGCCCCCGAGCGCGCCGACCTGCGCCTGAAGCTGATGGAAGTCTATGCCCGCCAGGGCGACCGTGACGCCTTTGTCGGCCACGAGCGCCAACTGGTTGCCAATGGTCAGAACCACGCCGGTGTCGAATCGCTCAAGCAGCGTTACCCGGCCATGCTCGGCGTGGCCGCAGCGGGCGTCAGCGCTGCGGCCCTGGCCGCCGAGCTGGATGCCCAGTATGTGCAGGACCTGCTGCAGGACGACCCGCAGCCCGAGCCGGAAATCGAGTTGCCGGGCGAAGACGACCTGGACAGCGCCTTCGACCTGAGCCTGGATGACCTGGAGGGGTTGGAAGGCCTTGAAGACCTCGAAGGTCTCGAGGGCCTGGCAGACCTGCAGATCGATGATCCGCAGGCCCCGCAGGCCACGCCGCCTGCCGATATCGCGGCGCTCGACGACCTCGATTTCGATACCCTGCTGCAAGAGCAGGCCCAGGCCCAGGCCCAGGCCGAGACGCCAGCGCCGCACGTGCCCGACGTGCAGGAGCAGGTAGTGACTGAAGTGCCGGCCGAGACACCCGCCGAGGTGCCTGCCGAGCCGATGCCCGAACCTGCACCGGTCGAGCCCGAGCCAATTCTGGATGACCTGTCCGACTTCGACCTCGACATGGGCGCCGACCTTGCGCCACCGGCGCCTGAAGCTGCACCCGCCGCTACGCCTGAAGCGCCACTGGATATCGAGGCCCAGTTGGCGGCGTTCGATGACTCGCTGGGGTTGGACGACAGCTTCCCGGACCTGGCCGATGATTTCGACCTGTCCCTGGCCGACGAGCCGGACCCGCTGGACGCCAGCTTTGCCGCCGAGCTGGACGACGTCAACGCCGAGCTCGACAAGCTCTCGCAGAACCTCGAGCAGCCTTCCATCGCGCCGCACTTCACCGCCGAAGACGCCTCCGACCTGATGCTCGACGAGCCGGAGTTCGACTACCTCTCCGGTACCGACGAAGCCGCCACCAAGCTCGATCTGGCACGTGCCTACATCGACATGGGCGACAACGACGGCGCCCGCGAGATACTCGACGAAGTGATGAAGGAAGGTACCGAGACCCAGCGCAAGGAAGCCATCGAACTGCGTTCGCAGATGAGCTGAACGCCCACCTGAAAGGCCAACGGCAGCCCTCGTGGCTGCCGTTGTCGTTATAATCCGCGCCATTGCGTAAACCGACAGGCTGTATCCCCTTGGAAATCATCGATAACGCCGCAGCCGAAATGGCCGCCGAAGGCTTTTTCAGAATCGCGCTGGGCGTGGAATACAAAGGCACCCGCTACCGTGGCTGGCAACGCCAGGCCAGTGGCGTGCCGAGCGTGCAGCAGACCCTCGAGGAGGCGCTGTCGAAGGTCGCCGACTCGCCAGTGTCGCTGCAGTGCGCCGGGCGTACCGATGCCGGCGTGCATGCCAGCGGCCAGGTGGTGCATTTCGACACGCGGGCGGTGCGCAGCATGAAGGCCTGGACCATGGGCGCCAACATCAACCTGCCGCATGACGTCAGCGTATCGTGGGCCAGGCAGATGCCGGCGCACTTTCACGCGCGCTTCAAGGCCATTGCCCGGCGCTACCGCTACGTGATCTACAACGACCAGATCCGCCCGGCGCACCTGGGCGACCAGGTCACCTGGAATCACCGCCCACTCGATGCCGGGCGCATGGCCGAAGCCGCAGCCTACCTGGTGGGCACCCATGACTTCAGCGCCTACCGCGCCGGCCAGTGCCAGGCCAAGTCGCCGATCAAGCAGATCCATCACCTGCGGGTGAGCCGGCATGGGCGCATGATCGTGCTGGATATCCGTGCCAGCGCCTTCCTGCACCACATGGTGCGCAACATTGCCGGCGTGCTGATGACCATCGGCGCCGGCGAGCGTCCGCCCGAGTGGGCCAGGGAAGTGCTCGAAAGCCGCGTGCGTCGTACCGGCGGGGTGACCGCGCACCCGTTCGGGCTGTACCTGGTGCAGGTGGAATACCATGACGAGTTCGAACTGCCCGAGCGTTTCATCGGGCCACATTTCCTTACGGGTTACGAGTCGTTGACGGCTGACGGCCCGCAAGGCATTTGCTAACATCCGGAGCTTTCCGGTTCAGCTGAGGTTCACAGGCCATGTCCGCCGTTCGCAGCAAGATCTGCGGGATTACCCGCATCGAGGATGCGCTGGCCGCGGCCGAGGCGGGCGCCGACGCCATCGGGCTGGTGTTCTACGCCAGAAGTCCGCGCGCGGTGAACGTGCAGCAGGCGCGGGCGATCATCGCTGCACTGCCGCCCTTCGTCACCACCGTGGGCCTGTTCGTCAACGCCAGCCGCTGTGAGCTAAACGAGATCCTCGACGCCGTGCCGCTGGACCTGCTGCAGTTTCATGGCGACGAAACTCCGGCCGACTGCGACGGCTACCACCGTCCCTGGATCAAGGCCCTGCGGGTTCGCCCCGGGGATGACCTGGAGGCCGGCTGCCAGCAGTACGCCAAGGCCAGCGGCATCCTCCTCGACACTTTCGTGGCCGGCGTTCCGGGCGGAACCGGCGAGGCGTTCGACTGGTCCCTGATACCCGAGCACCTGAGCAAGCCGATCATCCTGGCTGGCGGCCTCTCGGCCGACAATGTCGGGGCGGCCATCGCCCAGGTGCGTCCTTACGCAGTGGACGTCAGTGGTGGGGTGGAGCAGGCCAAGGGCATCAAGGACCCGGCCCGCATCGAGGCGTTCATGCGCGCGGTGCGCCAGGCGTGAGGGGCGGGCGAATGCTCGATGTGACGGCTGGCGGTGCGCCATCGTCCATAGCTTTCGCAGCCCGTTGCTGCCGGATCGCGCCCACGGGCCGATCGAAATTACCGGGTGGCGCCACCGGCGTCGCCTTTACAGGTTGACGATGAAGCTGGGGCAGGGTGGTACCGCGCTGAACGCGCACCGCCGGCCACGTTTCATCATCGCGTCATACACGAATTGAGCTCAAGGGCATACGCGTGACCCGGCAACTTTTGCCTGCCGGTCGCCGCTACTGGAGAAAGAAAGCATGAGCAACTGGTTGGTAGACAAACTGATCCCTTCGATCATGCGTTCCGAGGTGAAGAAGAGCTCGGTACCCGAAGGGCTGTGGCACAAATGCCCGTCCTGCGAGGCCGTGCTGTATCGTCCGGAGCTGGAAAAGACCCTGGATGTGTGCCCCAAGTGCAATCACCACATGCGCATCGGCGCACGTGCACGCATCGACATCTTCCTCGACGCCGAAGGCCGCAATGAGCTGGGTGCCGACCTGGAGCCGGTCGACCGCCTGAAGTTCCGCGACGGCAAGAAGTACAAGGACCGCCTGGTTGCTGCGCAGAAGCAGACCGGCGAAAAGGACGCCCTGGTTTCCATGAGCGGTACCCTGCTGGGCATGCCGGTGGTGGTCAGTGCGTTCGAGTTCTCCTTCATGGGCGGTTCGATGGGTGCCATCGTCGGCGAGCGTTTCGTGCGTGCCGCCAACTATGCCCTGGAAAACCGTTGTCCGATGGTCTGCTTCTCGGCCTCGGGCGGCGCGCGCATGCAGGAAGCGCTGATCTCGCTGATGCAGATGGCCAAGACCTCCGCCGTGCTGGCGCGCCTGCGCGAAGAAGGCATTCCGTTCATCTCGGTTCTCACCGACCCTGTTTACGGCGGCGTTTCGGCCAGCCTGGCAATGCTCGGCGACGTGATCGTGGGCGAGCCCAAGGCGCTGATCGGCTTTGCCGGCCCTCGGGTTATCGAACAGACCGTGCGCGAAAAACTGCCTGAAGGCTTCCAGCGCAGCGAGTTCCTGCTGGAGCACGGTGCTATCGACATGATCATCGCCCGATCCGAACTGCGCCCGCGCCTGGGCAATCTGCTGGCGCAGATGATGGGCCTGCCGACGCCGAAGTTCGTCGCCCCCGTGATCGAGCCGATCGTGGTACCACCGGTGCCTGCCAACGTATGACCCAGCGCACCCTGGGCGAGTGGCTCGCCTACCTCGAGCAGTTGCACCCGTCGACAATCGACATGGGCCTGGAGCGTTCGCGGCAGGTCGCAACGCACCTCGGGCTGGGCCAGCCCGCGCCTCGGGTGATTACCGTTACCGGCACCAATGGCAAGGGCTCTACCTGTGCCTTCGTGGCCAGCCTGCTGCACGCCCAGGGCCTGAAGGTCGGTGTCTACAGCTCGCCGCACCTGCTGCGCTACAACGAGCGGGTGCAGATCGACGGCCAGCAGGCCAGCGATGCGCAGCTGTGCCAGGCATTCGCCGCCGTCGAAGCGGCGCGTGGCGAGACCTCCCTGACCTACTTCGAGGCCGGTACCCTGGCGGCGTTCTGGCTGTTCCAGCAGTCGGCGCTGGACGCCGTGGTGCTTGAAGTGGGCCTGGGCGGGCGGCTCGACACCGTCAACCTGGTGGACGCCGACCTTGCCGTGGTCACCAGTATCGGTGTCGACCATTGCGATTTCCTTGGCGATACCCGTGAGTCGGTGGCCTTCGAGAAGGCCGGGATTTTCCGTGCCGGCAAGCCGGCGCTGTGTGGCGACCTCGACCCGCCGCAGCCGCTGCTGGACAAGGCACGCGAACTAGGCTGCCGGTTCCTGCTGCGCGGACGCGACTTCGACCTGTCCAGCACCGACCAGTACTGGCAGTGGCGGGGGTTGGATGCGCACGGCAATGCCGTCGAGCTGCACGACCTGCCGTTGCTCGATCTGCCCATGGAAAACGCGGCGCTGGCGTTGCAGACCTACCTGCTGACCGGCCTGCCCTGGAATGCCGCGCAGATCGCCCAGGCACTGCGCGACACCCGTATCGTCGGGCGCCTCGACCGTCGCCAGTTCATCTGGCAGGGCAAGCACCTGAGCATTCTGCTCGACGTCGGCCATAATCCACATGCGGCCCAGTACCTCGCTCAGCGCCTGGCTTCGCGCCCGGTGGCCGGCAGGCGCCTGGCGGTGTTCGGCCTGCTGGCCGACAAGGACCTGGCCGGGGTGATCGAACCGCTGCATGCGCAAGTGGCCCACTGGGCGGTTGCGCCACTGGACACCGCCCGCAGCCGGCCTGCAAGCGAGTTGCAGGCCGCGTTGCAGAACCTTGGCGCCGACGTGAAGTCGTATGCAAGCGTCGCCGACGCCCTTGACGGGCAGTGTGCGCAAGCGACGGCAGGCGACCAGATCCTGCTGTTCGGATCATTTTTCTGTGTCGGCGAGGCCCTGCAGTGGCTGAGCCGGCAGACCATGGAGGACGGGGCAAATGGCGTTGCTGGATAAAGTCGTCAAGCAGCGGATGGTGGGCGCGCTGGTGCTGGTGGCACTGGCGGTGATCTTCCTGCCGATGCTGTTCACCCGTGAGGACGAGCTGCGCCAGGTGCATGTCGAGGCGCCCGCCGCCCCGGCTGTGCCGGCCTTGCCGCAGGTGCAGGTGGAACCGGTGGAGGTGCCCGAGCCGCAGGTGATCCAGGATGAGGCGCTCACCGCCCAGGAACCCAGCGCACCGAGCACGCCCATTGCCCCGGCACCGGTGGTGACTGCACCCACCCCAGCGCCCGCCGCGCCGGTGGCGGAGGCCAAGCCGGCCACGCCTGCGCCGGTCAGCAAGCCTGCGGCGGCCCCGGCCAAGCCGGTTGCCAGTGCACCTGCCAAGGTCGATGGCAATGGCCTGCCGGTGAGCTGGTCGGTGCAACTGGCCAGCCTGTCCAACCGCGCCAATGCCGAGAACCTGCAGAAAACCCTGCGTAGCCAGGGCTACAACGCCTATATTCGCTCGGCCGAAGGTACCAACCGGGTGTTCGTCGGGCCGCTGATCGAGCGTGCCGAAGCCGAGCGCCTGCGCGATGTGATCAACCGCCAGCAGAACCTCAAGGGTTTTGTGGTGCGCTTCCAGCCCGAACGTAGCTGACCCTCCCCGCCGTCCGGCCGCCGCCGGACGGCAAATCACCGCTTACCGATAGCCCACCGCTCTGGTAAAATGCGCCGCCTTATCCGTTTGCAGGCAGCACTGTGGCATTTACCTGGGTCGACTGGGCGATTCTCGCGATCATCGCCGTTTCTTCGCTGATCAGTCTCAAGCGCGGTTTCGTCAAGGAAGCCTTGTCGCTGCTTACCTGGATCATCGCCGGTGCGGTCGCCTGGATGTTCGGTGGCGGTATCTCGCAGTACCTTGAAGGCTACATCCAGACGCCGTCGGCGCGGGTGATAGCCGGATGTGCCATTCTTTTCGTCGCCACCTTGCTGGTGGGGGCAATGATCAATTTTCTGATCGGCGAGCTGATTCGCGTCACCGGGTTGTCCGGGACCGATCGCTTCCTGGGCATGGCGTTCGGCGCCGCTCGCGGGGCCCTGCTCGTCGTGGTGGCGGTCGGGCTGCTGAGCCTGGGGCCGGTACAACAGGACCCGTGGTGGCAGGAGTCTCGCCTGCTGCCACAATTTCTATTGGTGGCTGACTGGTCGAAAAACCTCATTCTGGGGCTGACCAGCCAGTGGCTAGCCAGCGGAATCAGCGCACCGGCTGATCTCCCGTTTCAAGAACAGTTGCTTGGGCCCAAAGCGCCCTGAGTGCTGATCCGTCAAGTTTCATAATGTAGGGGTTGCGTCGCATGTGTGGCATCGTCGGTATCGTCGGTAAGTCGAACGTCAATCAGGCGCTGTATGACGCGCTAACCGTGCTCCAGCACCGCGGCCAGGATGCTGCCGGTATCGTTACAAGCCATGATGGCCGACTATTCCTGCGCAAGGACAACGGCCTGGTACGTGACGTGTTCCAGCAGCGTCACATGCAGCGTCTGGTGGGCCACATGGGCATCGGTCATGTGCGCTACCCGACTGCGGGCAGCTCGACCTCGGCCGAGGCCCAGCCGTTCTACGTCAACTCGCCGTATGGCATCACCCTGGCGCACAACGGCAACCTGACCAATGTGGAGCAACTGGCCAAGGAGATCTACGAGTCCGACCTGCGCCACGTCAACACCAACTCCGACTCCGAAGTGCTGCTCAACGTATTCGCCCATGAGCTGGCGGTGCGCGGCAAGCTGCAACCGACCGAGGAAGACGTGTTCGCCGCCGTGACCGACGTGCACAACCGTTGCGTGGGTGGCTACGCGGTGGTGGCGATGATCACCGGCTACGGCATCGTCGGCTTCCGCGATCCGAACGGCATCCGCCCGATCGTGTTCGGCCAGCGTCACACCGACGAAGGCGTCGAATACATGATCGCCTCCGAAAGCGTCTCGCTGGACGTGCTCGGCTTCACCCTGATCCGCGACCTGGCGCCGGGCGAAGCGGTGTACATCACCGAAGAAGGCAAGCTGCACACCCGCCAGTGCGCCATCGCGCCCAAGCTTTCCCCCTGCATCTTCGAGCACGTTTACCTGGCCCGCCCGGATTCGATCATCGACGGTGTGTCGGTGTACAAGGCGCGCCTGCGCATGGGCGAGAAGCTTGCCGAGAAGATCCTGCGCGAGCGTCCCGAGCACGACATCGACGTGGTCATCCCGATTCCCGACACCAGCCGTACCGCGGCGCTGGAACTGGCCAACCACCTGGGCGTGAAGTTCCGTGAAGGCTTCGTCAAGAACCGCTACATCGGCCGTACCTTCATCATGCCCGGCCAGGCCGCGCGCAAGAAGTCGGTACGCCAGAAGCTCAATGCCATCGAGCTGGAGTTCCGCGGCAAGAACGTGATGCTGGTCGACGACTCGATCGTGCGCGGCACCACCTGCAAGCAGATCATCCAGATGGCCCGCGAAGCCGGCGCGAAGAACGTTTACTTCTGCTCCGCCGCGCCAGCGGTGCGTTTCCCCAACGTCTACGGCATCGACATGCCGAGCGCTCATGAACTGATCGCGCACAACCGCAGCACCCAGGACGTGGCCGAACTGATCGGCGCCGACTGGCTGGTCTACCAGGACCTGCCGGACCTGATCGAGGCTGTAGGTGGTGGCAAGATCAAGATCGAGCATTTCGATTGCGCGGTATTCGATGGCCAGTACGTGACTGGCGACATCGACGCCGCCTACCTGGACAAGATCGAGCAGGCGCGCAATGACGCCTCCAAGGTCAAGAACCAGGCGGTCAGCGCGATCATCGACCTTTACAACAACTGACAAGGGGAGCAACGGCATGACACAGCAATGGGATGCCGGGCGCCTGGACAGCGACCTCGACGGGGTCGCTTTCGATACGCTGGCGGTACGCGCCGGCCAGCATCGCACGCCGGAAGGTGAGCACAGCGACCCGCTGTTCTTCACTTCCAGCTACGTGTTCCGTACGGCGGCCGACGCCGCTGCGCGGTTCGCCGGCGAGGTTCCAGGCAACGTCTATTCGCGCTACACCAACCCGACCGTAAGGGCCTTCGAGGAGCGCATCGCCGCCCTGGAAGGCGCCGAGCAGGCGGTCGCCACCTCCACAGGCATGTCCGCGATCCTGTCGCTGGTGATGGCCTTGTGCAGCGCTGGCGACCATGTGCTGGTCTCGCAGAGCGTGTTCGGTTCGACCATCAGCCTGTTCGAGAAGTACTTCAAGCGCTTCGGCGTGCAGGTCGACTACGTGCCGCTGGCCAACCTGGCTGGCTGGGAACAGGCGATCAAGCCCAATACCAGGCTGCTGTTCGTCGAGTCGCCGTCCAATCCACTGGCCGAGCTGGTGGACATCGGCGCGCTGGCCGAGATCGCCCATGCCCGGGGCGCGCTGCTGGTGGTGGACAATTGCTTCAGCACTCCGGCCCTGCAACAGCCATTGAAGCTGGGCGCGGACATCGTCATGCATTCGGCGACCAAGTTCATCGACGGCCAGGGCCGCTGCATGGGCGGCGTGGTCGCCGGGCGCAACGAGCACATGAAGGAAGTGGTGGGCTTTCTGCGTACTGCGGGGCCGACGCTGAGCCCGTTCAACGCCTGGGTGTTCCTCAAGGGCCTGGAAACGCTGAACCTGCGCATGCGCGCCCACTGCGCCAATGCCCAGGCCCTGGCCGAGTGGCTGGAGCAGCAGGACGGTGTCGAGAAGGTGCATTACGCGGGCCTGCCAAGCCACCCGCAGCACGAGCTGGCCAAGCGCCAGATGCGCGGCTTCGGTGCGGTGGTGAGCTTCGAGGTCAAGGGTGGCAAGGAGGGCGCATGGCGCTTCATCGACGCCACGCGGCTGATTTCGATCACCGCCAACCTGGGTGACAGCAAGACCACCATCACCCACCCGGCCACCACCTCCCACGGCCGTCTGGCGCCGCAGGAGCGTGAGGCCGCCGGGATTCGCGACAGCCTGATCAGGGTTGCCGTGGGCCTGGAAGACGTGGGCGACCTGCAGGCCGACCTGGCGCGCGGTCTGGCGGCGCTGTGATCGACTGGTCGGTGAGCGAGAGCAGCCACAACGGGCGTGTGGCGCTGGTAACCGGCGCTGCACGCGGGATCGGCTTGGGCATCGCGGCCTGGCTGATCAGCGAGGGCTGGCAAGTGGTGCTCACCGACCTGGATCGGGCCCGTGGCGCGAAGGTGGCCAAGGTGCTCGGTGACAACGCCTGGTTCGTCGGCATGGACGTGGCCGACGAGGCCCAGGTGACGGTGGGCGTGGCCGAGGTGCTGGGGCAGTTCGGACGCCTGGATGCGCTGGTGTGCAACGCGGCGATTGCCGACCCGCACAATACCACCCTCGAAAGCCTCAGCCTGAACCACTGGAACCGCGTGCTGGCGGTCAACCTGGGTGGCCCGATGCTGCTGGCCAAGCACTGTGCGCCTTACCTGCGCGCGCATTGCGGTGCCATCGTCAACCTGGTGTCCACCCGTGCGGCACAGTCCGAACCCGATACCGAGGCCTATGCTGCGAGCAAGGGCGGGCTGCTGGCCCTGACCCACGCACTGGCCATGAGCCTGGGCCCGGAGATCCGCGTCAACGCTGTCAGCCCTGGCTGGATCGATGCGCGGGACCCTTCGCTGCGCCGTGCCGAGCCCTTGAGCGAGGCCGACCATGCGCAGCACCCGGCGGGCAGGGTAGGGACCGTGGAAGATGTGGCGGCGATGGTGGCATGGCTGTTGTCGCGCAACGCGGGTTTTGTCACCGGCCAGGAGTTCGTGGTGGACGGTGGCATGACCAAGAAGATGATTTACACGTAAGCGGCAGGCTTCACGCGACACGCTGCAAGAACCTGTGCAATCGGCTTTTGATTCTGCTTTTACTTGCAGCTTGTTGCTTGAAGCCTGCAGCTGTTTTTTTACGAAAGTGAAAAAAACTTCAACACTGGTATTGACTTAGGTTCGATACCTGCGTAAATTTCACCACCTCAGCGAAGCACACGGGTGATTAGCTCAGCCGGGAGAGCATCTGCCTTACAAGCAGAGGGTCGGCGGTTCGATCCCGTCATCACCCACCACTTCCTGAGATGTTCCTGGCCCGACACTTTCGAAAGACGGTGTTACCAGAGAGGAACAGGACGCAAGTCCACTATGCGCAGCGGTAGTTCAGTCGGTTAGAATACCGGCCTGTCACGCCGGGGGTCGCGGGTTCGAGTCCCGTCCGCTGCGCCACTTTTCTCCAGATCGGTTCAACAACCGGTTTGAGGTCCGAAGCCAAGGCTTCAGGCCAGATCCCAGTTTCAAACAGGTGAAAGCCTGTGCGATACGCAGCGGTAGTTCAGTCGGTTAGAATACCGGCCTGTCACGCCGGGGGTCGCGGGTTCGAGTCCCGTCCGCTGCGCCATATCCGCCTCGAGGCCCTTGAACTCCTCGAAGCAACAAAAAAAGCGACCTTAGGGTCGCTTTTTTTGTGCCTGCAGAAAAGCCTGGCCGCCAAGGCTGGCACCTGCTGGCGACGTACTGCCTGCAGGTGCCGGCCTTGCTGGCGAAAGAATATGCCCCTCAGACCTTGAAGCGCGAAAGCAGCCCTTGCAGCTCAGTGCCCAGGCGCGCCAGCTCTGCCGCCGAGGTGGCAGTGTGCGCCGAGGCGGTGGACGTCTGTTCGGCCACATCACGCACACTGATCACGCTGCGACCGATCTCTTCGGCTACCGCGCTCTGCTGTTCGGCGGCGGTCGCGATCTGCACGTTCATGGCCTGGATGTGCGTGACCGTGTGTGTGATGGCCTGCAGCTCCACGCCTGCCTCATTGGCCAGCCCGACTGTCGTACCGACCATGCCCTGGCTGGTGTGCATGCGTTCTGCAGCCCTCTGCGCACCCTGCTGCAATGACCCGATCAATGTCTCGATCTCTGCGGTGGACTGCTGGGTGCGTTGGGCCAGCCCGCGCACCTCATCGGCCACCACGGCGAAGCCACGCCCGGCCTCGCCGGCACGTGCCGCCTCAATGGCGGCGTTGAGCGCCAGCAGGTTGGTCTGCTCGGCGATGGCATTGATCACCGTCATCACACTGCCGATGCGTTCGCTCTCTTCGGACAACCTGCCGACGGCGTCGGCGGAGGTGCCGATGTCGTCGGCCAACTGGTCGATCTGGGTCAGTGCGCGCTGTACCACCAGATTGCCCTGGCTGGCCTGGCTGTTGGCCTGGCGGGTGGCGGTACTGGCCTGCTCGGCATTGCGCGCCACTTCCTGCACCGTGGCTACCATTTCGCTCATGGCCGTGGCGACCTGGTCGGTCTCCAGTTTCTGGCTGTCGACGCCGGCACGGGTCTGTTCGGTGATGGCCGAGAGCTGCTCGGCCGCCGCTGACAACTGAGCGGTAACGGTGCCCACCTGGCCCAGCACACCGCGCAGGTTGTCGCCGCTTTGGGAGAGGGCTTGGAGCAACTGGCCAAACTCGTCACGGCGCAGCTCGCTGCTGTTATCCCTCAGGTCGCCGGCACCGATACGACGCGCGATCACTACGGCCTGCTGCAACGGCTGGGTGATCTGGCGGATGATCACCCAGCCGATCGCACCGCCCAGCAGCATGGCGCCAACCAGCAGCCCGAGCATCAATGCACGGCTGTGGCTGGATTCGTCGACGCTGAGCTGATTCTGGCGTGCGATCAGCGTATTGATCGCTTCCAGGCTGGTTTCGATATTGCTCACCAGCACTGTACGGCTGCGGGCCTGCTGCTCGACATCGCGGGCAAAGCGCTCGGCCAGTTGCAGGTACTGGTCCAGGTCGGAGGGCAGTCTACCCAGTTGCGGGTGACCGCTGCCCAGGCGCTTCACGCTGTCATTGGCGCGTGTGTGGGCCTCACGCACCGTGTCCAGGCGTTTGGTGCTGCCCTCGCGCATCATGGCCAGGCTGTTCTGGCGCAGGTCGCTCAGGGCGTCGTTGAGGGTGGCAAGGTCGCGACGGACGTTGCCGGCGTCGTCCTGGTACAGCGCCTGGGTCAGCGTACGGACATCGTTCTGCAGGCTGCTGCCCAGGCGCTCGGAATCGGCCTGGATGCGGCCTATGTCCTGCTGGGCGGTTTGCAGCTGGCGAAACTGCTGCATGTAGCCCTGCATGTTTTCCAGCACGTGTTGCAACTGCTGCCTGGACACTGCGTCGTCCAGGCGCTGGAGGTTCTCCTCGATCAGCGCCACCAGGGTGCTGTAAGAGGTGTTCAATTGCGCCGCAAGGTTTTCATCGCCGTGGTGTTCATACGACAGGCGCGCGGCGCGAATGTCGTTGGTGTGGTCGAGCACGTGATTGACCGACACCAGCCGATCGGCACGGGTGGTCAGGGTGTTGAGGCTGCGAATGCCGATCACGGCGAGGAGCGCCATCAGCAGCACGATACTCGCGAAACCGAGGGCCAGCTTCACTTTCACCGATATGTTTTTCACCTTGAATGCTCCTGGGTCGATGGTCAGTGGCTGACGTAGTGGCGTATTGCCATTTTCTGTCGCATGCCGGGCCAGTATCGATGGGCTCAAGGTGTAGCGGGGAGTCAGACATTTCCCGGTATGACGTGGGAAAGCTGGTTAAATAGTGAACGAAAAAAATCGCGACCAATGGTTCAGGACGGCTGTGTAGTGCAGGCACAGCCGCTGTGCAGGTGAAATTTAGTGCCGGATCGCCCGGTTGCGGTTTCAGTCATCTGCGGATGTGATGCACAATAGGCGCCGACCGTTTTTCGCAGGATTTTCAATGTCAAAGTCAACCGTCTTCACTGCGCTCGGGCTGGCCCTTGTGCTGTCGGGCGTTGCCGGCTGTTCCTCGAAGAAAGCCGCCATCTACGAACACGAGAACTTCGACGACTCGGGCACCTTCTCGCGCAGCTTTCCGGTCAGCGAAGCAGGTACCTGCGAGGCTGCCCGGCGCGCGCTGCTCAGCCAGGGCTACATCATCACCACCAGCGAACCGGGCCAGGTCAATGGCAACAAGAGCTTCCAGCAGACGGGCGACTCGCACCTGCAGATCAGCTTCAACGTGGTCTGTGCCAACGACACCGGTTCCGGTCAGCGCTCGACCATGTTCGCCAATGCCCTGCAGGACCGTTATGCGCTGAAAAAATCCAACACTTCGGCCAGCCTCGGGGTGGGTGTGCTGGGGTCGGTGTCGATGCCGATCGGCTCGTCGGACGACTCCATGGTCAAAGTGGCCAGCGAAACGGTGACCTCGCCCAAGTTCTACGAGCGCTACTTTGCGTTGGTCGAGAGTTTCCTGCCCAAGCCGAGCAAGAAGGCCAAGGTCGAGCCCAAGGCCGAACCCGCCAAGCCGGCTCTCGACCTGGGAGTGCCCGAACCTGCGCCTGCTGCGCCAAGCGCTCCGGCCGTCGAGGCCGCGCCGGCGCAGGCTCCGGCCCCTGCGGCACCTGCCGAGGTCGCAGCGCCGGTGGTGGCGGTACCGGCAGCGCAAGCGCCGGCTGCACCGCTGGTCGACGACAGCAAGAGCTCGCAGCCTGTGGCGCCGCCCCAGGATGCGGCGCCGATCACGGTCGAACAGACTGCACCGCCCACCGAGCCTGCCGCCGCACCGGCGCAGCCTCCAGCGGCCCCGACGCCCGACGCGCCTGCGCCGCTGTGACGCATCGGATAAATCATCGATTGCCTGCTACGTTTATCTCAATGGGCTGAGCGCTTGTAATTTTCGCTGGCTTGCCAGCGAAGGGCGAGCCACCTTGCGCCAGCCTGTCACGTCACGGTCATTTTTTCTTCACCTGGGCACTTTAGGGTGAAGCACGACTCAATGACATGATCGAGAAAACCAAGGAGCAGGCAATGGACGACTATCAAGAAGAACTGCTGGAATACCGCGCATTCGAACTCGACCCGCCAGAGCCGGCCGAAGACGCTACCGAGCTCTGATCGGGCTTATGCGCCCCGCCGCTGGCTGCGGCGAAAGTCCCCCGGCGTCACGCCGTTCCAGCGCTTGAATGCGCGCTGGAAGGCCTCTGCCGACGCAAACCCCAGCAGGTAGGCTATTTCGCCAAAGGCCAGCTCCGTGTCGCGGATATAGGTCACAGCCAGATCGCGGCGCGTGTCGTTCAGAATCGCCCGAAACTGCGTGCCTTCCTCGGCCAGCTTGCGCCGTAAGGTCCACGTGGGCAGTTGCAACTGCGCCGCCACTTCACCCAGGTCCGGTTCACGTCCGCCGTTGAGCAATGGCCCCAGCAGATGGGCGATACGCTCAGCCAGGCTGCGCATGCGCGTGCGCTCCGCCAGTTCCTGCTCGCATAGCTGCAACAGGTGCTGCCAGGTGCTGGGGCAATGGGCCGGGTTGCGCAGCGCCAGGCTGGCGCGGTCCAGGCGCAACTGATTATGTGTGGCCCCGAACTGCACCGGGCTGCTGCACAGGCTCTGGTAACGGTCGGCATAGGCGGGTGCGCAAAACTCGATCTCCATGCGCTCCGCCTGCACTGCCACCCCCACCAGCCCCGACAGTTGTGCCAGCCAGCCGGCCAGTACCGAGTCGACCACGAAGCGGTTGTAGTCGTTGTACGGGCTGATCGAATAGAAGCGCAGCCAGGCGCCCTGATTGTCCTCATGGAGGCTGGACTGGCCACGGTAGTTGGCGGCGTACAGCGGCTCGAAACGCACCAGCGTACGCGCGGCCTCGCCCAGGGTAGGGGCCTGGGCGGCGGCTACACCGGCCAGGCCGGCCTGGTTCAGGCGGCTCAGGCGGCCCATGTGCAAGCCCAGCGCCGGTTCGTTGCTGAGTGCAATGGCGGCATGCCCCAGGTGCATGTAGCGCGGAATCGACAGGCGCGCACCGGCTTCGGCCAGCCGTGCAGGCACAAGCCCGTAGCGTTGCAGAAGGGGGGCCGGATCATGCCCCAGTTGCTGCAGCGCCTGCGCAAGGCTCTGGATGAACCCCACCGACAGATCCCCCAGGCGTACCCGTGGTCGGTTCATCGGTTACAGCCAGAGGTTGAGCAGGCGCGCGCCGGGATGACTGCTGGCACTGACGTAGTGCCCGTCGCGGCTGGTGAAGCCCAGGCCGTCGCCGGCAATTTCCCAGAACTGGCCGCGCAGGAACACGCTCAGCAGGGCAGTATCGGCGCTTTGGCCGTGGCCGATCAGGCGCTGCCAGGCCTGGCCTTCCTCGACCTGGCCGGCCTTGAGCGGCAGGCTCACGGCCATCGGCTGGTGGCGGTTGCCGCGCCAGGGGGCGGTCCAGCTGTCTCGGCCGCTGATGAAGGCGGGTACCGCGATCAGTTGTGCCGACTGCGCGGCCAGTTGCTGGTAGTTGGCCGGGTACCAGCTGTCGCTGCCCACCAATACGCCGAGGCGGCCTGCGGGTGTATCGAATACTTGCAGCGGATAGGCATCGCCGCTGCGGATGAAGCGGCGCACTTCACTGTCGGGGTATTGCTGGCGTTGCGGCTGGCCGATCACCTTGCCGTCGCTGGCGAATACCACGCCGTTGTTGTACAGCGCGCCGCTGCCACTGTGAAGGATGCCTTGCTCTGCATACGGCGTGGGCAGCACGATGGAACCGGCCACCAGGGTCACGCCGAACTCCCTGGCCAGGCCGCCGAACAGTTGCTGGTAGTCGGCTGCCATCTGCGTGGCCTTCATGCGCAGGTGCGCATCGGCGCGGCGGTCGTCGCCCTCGGCGTTGAACATCGCCAGCCCGTAGCGCAGCGGGTTGCTCAGCTCCAGCCATTGCCAGGCCTCCTGCAGGCGGGTGACCTGGTACAGCTCTTTCTTTTCGCCGCGGGCCCACAGCCAGGTGCCGATATGCTCGGGCAGCACCACGATCGTGCGCGGGCCGACCAGGCCCTGGGTGCGAGCGTGTTCAAGGTAGGCGGCGAGCTTGCGGTGCAGCAGGGCCAGGTTCTGGTAGTCGCCCGGATACAGCAGTGGCTCGATGCCCAGCAGATTGCCCTTGTCGGCGGGCACGCCCTGGTTCAGCGCCACTTCAACGCGAAGGTCGGACAGGTAGTGGCCGGCCGGGCGTTGTTCGGTCCACAGGCCATAGCCCAGGAGCATGGCAGTCAGAACAAGCGCCAGGGCGCCAAGCAGAAGTTTTCGCATGGAATCAGATGTATGTCCGCAGTTGCGTCGAGGGTACTGGAAACAGGGGGTTGGTGAAACATATCCTGCTCGTACTGGGCCCTGAGTCGAAGCATAGGACTGCTGCAGGCGTCTTAAATACTGGCGCACTTGCTATTTGCCATGGCGGATCTATCGTCGTTGTTACAGCCTTCCAAAGGATTGGCATCATGACGATACGGCTGGTCAGACTGCTGGTCATGGGCGGGGCCGCGCTGCTCGCATCCTGTGCGCTGTTCAACCCTTATGTGCAGAGTATCGCGCCTGAAACAAAGACTGCCACTGGCTCGCAACTGGCCAGCAAGATCCGCATGGAGCTCCAGGGCAAGACCAACGGATTGGCCTACTGGCAGTCGGGATCGTCATTGGCGCTGGCAGGTGCGCTGGGTCTTGGGGGCTACAAGGCCGTCACTGCAGGCAACGGTCACCAGGTGGCAGCGCTTGCGGCTGGCAGTGCATCGCTCTATGGTTTTTCCGCTGCGCAGTACAAACCCACCAGAGAGCAGCTTTATCACCGTGGCGTGCAAGCGGTGATGTGTGTCGAGTCGATATACGAGCGGGCCAGCCTGGAGGAGGGTAACGAGCTGATAAGGCGCATCGCCCAGCTGAAGGCTGGCTCTGGAGCCGTGTCGATTACCAATGCCTACTCGTTGTATGGCGCGATTTCCAGGGCGAAGGCATTCGACAGGGTGTACAAGGAGAAACTGGTCGAAATCGTCGCGGCGCTCAATAACTACCTGGCTGCATTGCAGCCTGCCCCTGAGGTGACGTACCGGATCATCTCCGACGCGATCGGGTCACGGCCGGTTCCCCCGCCGGACGGCACGAAGAACGCGTGGTCAGCCGGCCTGGCGCCTATTTCCATCAATGGACGTTTCAATGCCCAGCAGCAGCTCCAGGCGGCCTTGCTGGCCGATGAGGCCAATGAATGGATTGCGCGCATCTACACCACTGTACCGGGCTTTGACAGTGATGCTCCCGGTTGCAACCCGTTTCAGGGGCAAGTGCCCTCGATCAAAGGGCTGCCATCCGGATCCACACTGGACATGGTGGCAGGCGGGCAGGAGCGCTTTCTGATCCTGAACTCCTCCGGCGACCTGCGCATCACCTACGCAACCCAGGACTCAGCCGATCAGGGCGCTGCCGAAATCAGGGTGATTACTGAAAACAGAAGCTACTGGGTGGAGGTCAAGGCGCTCAGGCAGACCCGGAAACCGCTGAAGGCCTATCTGACGGATAGCCAGAAGGGCGAAGTCACCATCGACTTCTACATCAGTATCTCCGCCGCTCCTGCGGCTGGTCCTTGAGCTGGGGGGGATCGAGAATGTCTGGCCCAACGGTACTGTCCGGGCTTGCTGCGGGCTTTCTGCTCGCCGCGTCAATGGCTTCAGGCGCCGAGGATTGCGGTACGCCTGGCACACTGACCAGCAGCAAGGGTGATTCCCGAGTGTTGGTGACGCGAGTGTTCAAGGATGGCTCGATCGCCGTGCGTGCGCGGCTGGCAGTGAATCCGGATGGTGGCAAGGGCGCCTACACCGTTGGCGATCATGGGTTCACCTATATCGCCAACGGCCTTTCGATCATGCGCAAAGGTGTCCGCTATCGATGCGACCTTGATTGCCGAAACGCTTTTCTGAAGGCGGAACTCAAAGGGTTTGCCGAGCACACGCCCGAGTTCTGCGTGTATGCCATGGAAGTCGAGCCCTTTGCGCCAGGGCAGGCCAGAACATCCTGCGGCAATGGGCGCTACCTCATCGGAAATGGCAAGGGCCGCCTGCGCAAGGGGCCGCTGCTTGACACCGTGAGCGGCGCCACGGTGCAGAGCTATGTTTCCACCACCTCATTGCGCCACAAGGTGGATGGCCAGGTGCAGCCTCTGGACTCCGAGTCACTGCCCATAGCGGTGGCCGCCAAGGCGAGCATGCTGGGATCGATCGTCTGGGTCGCAGGCAAGGGCCTGAACGGCACGTTCGCGCTTGTGGGCGAAAGCGGGCCGGCTTTTGGCGAAGGCTCAATCGCGCTGCACCAGTTGTTGCACACCAATGCAATCACCGCGCAGGCATCCGGCCCTATCCCTGTGGGGCAGCGCTGCAGCGCTGTCGAGTCAGGCCTGACGCCCCCTTTTCGGTCCTCCCCGGACAAACCAGGGGACGGCTGCCGGAAAGGGCGAGCAGCCAGCAGCGCCAGCGATATCCGTGCCTACAACGGTATCAGCGAGCCAGTCGATTTCGTCGTGCTTGGCCAGGCCGGATTTTCCCGCAAAGGCGGGTTGATCGAGCAGACGGTGACTCGGCAGTCGATCGATGAGGCGGCTGCACGAGCCGGCTATACCCAGCAGCGTATCCGTCAGATGCTGGCCTGCCTGCCGCGGTCCTGAGCCAGGCGACCGCCTACGGCTGGTCTCAGCCCTTGGCCGCCATGGCCGTCACTTCCACGCGCATGCCTTCGACCGCAAGGGCGGCCACGCCAACTGCGGCCCGCACTGGCCATGGCTTGGCGAAAAAGCGCTGGTACACCGCATTGAAGGCGGCGCGGTCGGCCATGTCGGTGAGGTAGATGGTCAGGTGCATGACCCTGTCCATCGAGCTGCCGGCGCGCTCCAGTGCCACCTTCAGGGCTTGCAGGGTGCATTCGCTCTGCAGGGTGATGTCGCCCAGTTCCAGGCTGCCGTCGGCCCGGGTCGGGATCTGGGTGGAGACCAGCACGCCGCCGAAACCGACAACGTCGGAGGAGATGGAGTCGGCATCGAGATCGGGAACGAAGGTGAGGTCGTGGTTGGCCATGGGCAGCTCTCGTTTGAGGGGGGACAAGTTGGCCGACAGTTTACAGGGTCATGGCGCATGAGGTGCGATGGCGAGCGCATTCAGTCGTCAGTGAGTGGGTGCCTGTCGGCGACGATCGATCGGTCAGTCGACGCTCGTTTTGCCTCTTGAAATGCTCGCGGCCGATTTCCCCAACTGCGCAACTTCTTGCGCACTCAAATGTGGATAACCCTGTGCATACATTGCTGCGGGCCATAATAAACGTGGTCTGCAGCCAACTGCGCAACTTCTTGCACAGTACTGCGCAAGAAGTTGCGCACTTTTTCGGGTTTTCTCGCACAAAAGTGCTCAAAAAACGTACAGCAAAAACACAAGCCACTGATTAATAACAACTAAATTTCAGTTGGCACGGGTCTTGAACTGTCTCCTTGCAGTCGCACGGCATTTTTCGCCTGTTCGGCTTCACTTTCTGCAAGGAGCAAACCCCCATGGCAACACCTGCCTACATGTCCGTCACCGGCACCAAACAAGGCCTGATCACCGCCGGTGCCTTCA
>NZ_JAMYBY010000025.1:0-90599 GCF_024126555.1 Pseudomonas sp. VE 267-6A | reverse complement strand
GCTGTACGTTTTTTGAGCACTTTTACGCGAGAAAACCCGAAAAAGTGCGCAACTTCTTGCGCAGTACTGTGCAAGAAGTTGCGCACTCGTCTGTAGGCCTTTATCCCAAAGGCCTAGGGAAATGTATGCACAGGGTTATCCACATTTGAGTGCGCAAGAAGTTGCGCAGTTGGTAAAAACGGCAGGGTAGATTTTCAGCGCTTGAAAAGCGAAAAAACATGCCCCCAATAGCCCCCTTTCGACGCCATCGCCTCCTGCAGTTGCCGCGCACTGACCGTGCGCTGGGCAGGGTCGAACGCCAGCGCATTTTTCAGCGCAGGCCAGCAGTGCGTGGGCAGGTTCGACGGGCGCGTCAGCGTGCGATCGAGCTGCTCGGCGCGGGCCTGAGTTGAAGGCAGGCGCCGATAGGGATGCTTGCCGCTGGCCAACTCGTAGATCAGGCAGGCCACCGCATACATATCCGCCGCTGCACCCAGCGTGCCGTGTTCAAGTAGTTCCGGTGCTGCGTAGCCGGGCGTCCAGGCGTTGAAGCGCTCGCGGCTGAGGTGGGCCAGCCCCGAAAGCACACCGGCGTCGGCCTGGCCAAGACCAAAATCGAACAGGCGCACGCCATCTTCGCCGAGCATCACGTTGCTCGGCTTGAGGTCACCGTGAAACACGCCCCGGGCATGGCAGCAGGCCAGGGCTTCCAGCAGCGGCAACACGATGGCGTTCAACGCCTGCCCGTGCAGGCCCAGCGGTTGCTCGCACAGCAGTTTGTCCAGTGCCGGCCCGCGCAGCAGCTCCAGGGTGATGAAGGCGCGCTGGCTCGGCGGGTCGATCTCGAAGCTGTACAGGTTGACCACCTGCGGGTGCGCCACGTGCCGGGTCAGGGCAAACTCGCTGAACAGGAGCGCGTTGGCATCCGGCGAGGCGGCCAGCGCCTCGCTCACGAGCTTGATCGCCACACAGGGCTGCGGGTCACCGAACTGCTCGCGCAGCAGATCGCGGGCGCGATAGACCATGCCCATGCCGCCGGCACCGAGCAGGCGTTCGAGCCGATAGCGCCCGGCCAGCACCTGCGGCAGCGGCACCAGCGGCAGTGTCGGCGCCGGCTTTTTCTTGCCTGTGCGGCGCCCCTTGCGCTTGGCCGCAGCGGGCGCCGGGGCGGCCAACTGGCCGTTGACGAAGGCGAAATAGGTGAGGTTGGCGTCGTGGGATTCGGTGGCCAGCAAGGCACCGAGGTCGGGCTGGTGCCTGCTCATTGGCGAATCACCACTGCGGTCAGGTTGTCCCCCGCCGCGCCGCGCAATGCCCCTTCGAACAGCCGCTCCAGCGCGACCTGCGCCGACGCCAGGCTCAATGCCTTGCCCAGGGCATCGCTGCTCAGTTCCTGATACAGGCCGTCGCTGCACAGCAGGAACGCATCGCCCGGGTATACCTGCAGCTCCAGCACCTCCAGGGTCAGCTGCTCGCTGGCGCCAAGGGCGCGGGTCAGGGCGCGAGCGCCCGGTTGCGCCCGCGCCTGCTCCGCGCTCATCTGGCGCTGGTCGATCAACTGCTGCTGCAACGAATGGTCGCGTGACAGCTGGTAAAGACGCTGCTGGCGCCACAGGTAGCAGCGGCTGTCGCCGGCCCAGATGCACGCCGCACGCTCGCCCTCGAGCAGCAGCGCCACCACCGTGCTGCCCATGATGCTGTCGTGATGTGCATCCGTGACGGTCAGTTCCTGGCCAAGGCGCCGGTTGATCCAATGCAGGCACCCGCGCACCCCTTCCAGGCGCTCGTCAAAACTGCCATGGGCCGGCAACTCGGCCAGGCTGGCGACGATCAGCTGGCTGGCCAGGTCGCCACTGCGGTAGCCGCCCATGCCATCGGCCACCGCCCACAGCCCCTGCGCCGGGCACTCCAGAAAGGCGTCCTCGTTGCGCATGCGCACCTTGCCAGCATCCGTGCGCGCCGCGCTGCGCCAGCGTGCTCCAACCTGCATCTAGAGCGACCCCGGTAGACGAAAGCCGCGTAACACGCCAACGTCGAAAGGGTTGGGCGCACGCTGGCTGCTGAGCAGGTAGTTGGCCCGCAGCCCGCCCACTTCGGCCTTGAGCACCAGCACGTCGCGGCCCTTGAGGTACTCGGTCTGCATCAGGTCGAACAGGCGGAACAGCGACCACGGCCCGGTGTTCTTCTCGATGCCGATCGGGCGCTCGACCATGCGTTCGAGCACCAGGCTTGCGCGACCGTCCTGGGCATCGGTCGGCCAGTTGAAGGTCATGGGCACCACCGGGCCGTGGCGATAGTCCAGCTGCCGATCGCCAAAGCGGAACTCGGCGCGGCTCACCGCCGAGTCCAGGGTGTAGGGCTCGAGCCTGAACTGCACCTGCGGCTGCGCCGGGTTCTCGGCGAAGAAGCTCTGGCGAATCGTCTGGGTCCTGGCCATCTGGTCCAGGTAGACCCGCGAGATCGGCAGGCTCTGGCCGTCGATGCTGCGCAGGCGGTAGCTGCCCGGGTCGCCGCTGATGAACGGGCGCAGGTAGGTGTCGAAGAAGCGCTCGGCGATGCCCTGAGCCTTGAAGAACTCACGAAAGTCGTTGATCGCCACGTCACTGGTGCTGTGGGCATCGAACGGGTAGCGCTGCTGGATCGACTCACCGTAGAAGCCGTACAGCTCGCTCTGGTAGCGCTCGTTGACGTACTGGTAGGCATCGTTGAGTACCAGCCGCCAGCTGTCTTCGGTCAGCAGGTTGAACCAGCCATTGAGCGGTCGCGGCAGACGCCCGGAGGCGTTGCGCAGGGCGCTGAGCGCATCGCGCTGGCCCCCCATGCGGGTCTTGGCCAGCTCGAAGGCCATCTGCTCCGGCTGGCTGGCGCGCGCGAGGCCGGCCATCTGCAGTTGCAGGTCGTTGAGCGCCTGCAGCGCCGGGGTGAGGTCGGCGGAGGGGCCATTGTTTTCGTCGAGCAGCCGATGCAGGGCTTCGAAACGCCGCTGCAAGGACTTCTTCGCGGTGTCGGGCAGCGGCTTGGCCGTCACGGCGGGCTTGCTCGCCAGGGCGCCCTGGACCTTGCCGGCCACGGCGACCGCCGTGTTGGCCTTCTTGCCCAGCTTGACCCCCTTGGCCGGGTCGCTGGCCGGTGCCTCGGCGGGCTCATCGGTGCTGCCCGGCACGGGCTCGAAACGGGTGTTGTCGCGCACCTGCACCAGCAGTTGAAGTACCGGCGAGTTGGCCGAGGTGAGCCCGGCGAGCTGATCGGCGCCCTCGCCGGCATCGCCGAACGGTTGCAGGCCGACCTGGCCGACAGCTTCGCTCCAGTGGTTGGCGTAGTCGCGAAAGTACAGCTGTTCCAATCCTACCAGCAGGCGGCGCATGTCCATGTCGCTGATGCCGCTGCCCTCACCCAGGACCCAGTTGTCACGCAGCAGCTCGCTGACCAGGGTCGAGCCCTGTACCGAGAAATACTGCTCGTAGCCCTGCTGGGTGTAAAACCCCGGAATCACGTAGTCGGTGCCGAAAAACAGCCCGCCCTGGGGGCCCAGGTGCTGGCTGAGGCGGTAGTCGGGCAGGCTGCTGGCCTGCTCGCGCAGTACCCGGTACACCACGTTGACCAGCGATTCGCTGCGCAGCACCTTGCGTGCCTGGGCCACCAGTTGCGGGTCCAGCGGGTAGCTGAATGGCAGTTGCAGCAGGCGTTCGAAATGCCCGTTGAGCCCGTTTTGCACCGCCGTGTTGCCCGCGTAGCGGCGCGACCAGTCAGCGGCTACCCACTCCTGCAGCCAGGCGGCTTCGCGGCGGTCGGGCATGCTCAGCATCAGGTAGGCACGCAGGCTGTTGAGCAGGCGCTCACGGTCGCGCAGGTTGCCACGTATCTGCCCTTCGAGCTGTTTGGCCACCCGCGGCAGCAGTTGGGTGTGCAGGTCCTGTTCGTAGGCACTGCGAAGCAACGGATTGCTCTGCTCGCCCTGGTACAGGCCCAGGCGCTCATGCAGTGACGCATCACCCGAAGGCGGGAATACCTGGGTCGCGGCATAGCTGCTGTCCAGCGGCTTGAGCGCGGCCATGGCATCGCTTTGCGGGGTCAGCGCTGCACGCTGCCCGGCCCACACCTGACCGAGCCCGCGCAGTTGCTCGAGGCGGTCGTGGTTGGCACTGAAACCGCCCGCCCACAGCAACCCGCAGCACACCAGTACGCCCAGCGCGCCGACATACAGTGCGCGCTGCCCCCAGTCGATGCGTCGCCGCTCGCGCTGGTCGAGGCCGGCCAGCTCGGCCTCGGGGAAGATGACCCGGCTGAGCAGGTGATGGATGAACCGCGAACGCCCGCTGCGCAAGGTGGGTAGCACCGTGCTGGGCAGGCCCAGGCTGGCCCCGATGCTGGCGGTGTCCGGGTCCAGCTGCTGGACAAGGTGCGGCGCACTTGTGAGGTAGAACCCGCGAAGCTGGCTGGCGCGCTGGTAGCGATTGCCGGTGAAGGCGATGTCGACGAACAGGCACAGCTGCTCGCCGATCTGCGCCAGCTGGTGCGGGAAGTCGAGGATGCGCGCGCGCCGCTGTGTATCGCGCTCGTGGTGCATGCGCATGATCACCTGGCTGTTGAGGCGCCGCAGCAGCGCCTCGAAGGCCTGGCGCAGCACGGCCACATCGGTGCCGTTCTGCGCCTTGGTGAAGGTGCTGCCCAGTACCTGGTCGCTTTCTTCACGGCTGAGCTGGTCGAAGAAATCGTCGAAGCCCTGCAACTGGTCGGCCTTGCTCAGCACCAGGTACACCGGCACCTGGACATGCAGGGTCTGCTGGATTTCCTGCAGTCGCGCATGGACCTGGCGCGCCAGGTTTTCCAGGCCCTTCTCGTCGCCACTGCGCAGCAGCTCGACCGGCACGCTGACCAGCACGCCGTTGAGCGGCCGGCTGCGGCTGCGTCGACGCAGCAGGTTGAGCAGGGTGCGCCAGGTACTGGCGTCGACCTCGGCGGTTTCCTGGGTCAGGTAGCGTCCGGCGGTGTCGATCAACACCGCGTGGTCGGCAAAATACCAGTCGCAATGACGCGTACCGCGGGTGTCGCGGGTGAGTTGGCGGTCCAGTTTGTTGAGCGGAAACTCCAGGCCGGAAAAGTCCAGCAGGCTGGTCTTGCCACTGCCCTGGGGGCCGATCAGCAAGTACCAGGGCAGGTCGTTGCGCCAGCGCTCGCTGCGCCCGCCATACAGGCTCGAGCCCTTGAGCGTACGCAACGCCTCGCTGAAGCGGCTGCGCAGTTCCTTGTGGTCCTCGTCGATGCGCGCTTCACGGCGCAGGCGTTCCTGGCCGTCCTCGCTCTCTTCGACAGCCTTTTTCTGCACCCCGGCGCGCCAGCTGGCGAACACCATGCCCAGCCCCCAGCACAGGAACAGCGCACTGATGGTCAGCAGGCGCGAGGTGGCCGAGGCCCAGAAGCGGTGATCGTCGACTGCCAGCAGCGGCCCCACGAACCACACCAGCAGTACCAGCGACAACACCAGCAACAGCGTCCATACCCACGTCTTGCGCAAAAAATCGCCGACTTTCTTGAAGAAGTTTTTCATCACACGTCCCTGTTCTACTGCTGCGCCTGGACCGTTTCCGGGTCAAGCTGCTGAAAAGGTTGCAGCACGGCCTCGCGCTGCTCGCCCAACACCCAGGCGAACCCCGAATACATCACCACCAGGCAGATCAGCGCGAACAGCGTGACCATCCACCACGGCACCACCCGCACCAGGCTGCGACGCTGGTCGTTGAGCCCTTCCCACTGCGGCGAAAGTTCGCGCGGGGCATCCCCGCGCAATTGCCGCACCTGGCGGAACAAGGCGTCGCGAATCCCTTCGAGTTCGAGCATGCCGCGCACCATCACGCGGTACTTGCCCTCGAACCCCAGCGACAGGCACAGGTACATGAGCTCCAGCATCGGCAGGTGCTTGACCGGGTTCTTCGACAGACGATCAAGCAGCTGGAAGAACTTCTCGCCACCGAAGGTCTCGTTGTGAAAGGTGCTGAGCAGGCTCATCTGCGCCCACTCGCTCTCGTTGCCCCAGGAGGTGGTGACCACGGCCTCGTCGAGCACCGAGCACAGCACGTAGCGCGCGGTCATCACCTGGCTAGGCTCGGCGCCGTTGTGCAGCGCATGGGCCTCGAACAGCTTGATGCCATGGGTGAGGGTCTGGTTGAGGGCGTCGAGGTCTTCGCGGCTGTCGCTGTGCTTGAGCCGCACCACGTGCGAGAGCAGGTCCGAGGCGGCTGCCACCAGGGTGTTGAGGCTGATGTTGATGGCCTCGGCCGGGCCCAGGCGAGCCGAGTAGATCATCCGGTCTTCCAGTTGCTCCAGGCGCGGCGTGGCCAACCCATCGGTCAGCGGAACCTGCCTGGGCGCCTGGCCCTGGCGGTCCACCAGCACGGTCTTGTCGTCCTGACGGTGTTCGATGTCCTTGTGCATGCGGTCAGTTCCTGATGGCCCAGAATTTCAGTTCGAGCTCGGCGAACTCGCCCGAGACGTGGAAGGCAAAACCACCGGAGCGCTCCAGCAGGGCCTGGTCTTCGGCGTTGAATTCGAGCAGGAAGTAGGTCTTGTTGGAATGGAACGGAATCTGCCGCGGCGCCACCGGCAACGGCACCACCTTGATGCCAGGCAGGTGCAGGTTGACCAGTTGCCGGATACGTTCCACCGGGCCGACCTTGAGGTGCGAGGGCAGGCGCGTGCGCAGGGTCTCGCTGTCGCAGTTGGCGCTGGCGGCCAGTACGAACGAGGCCGAGGCGAGCAGCGTCTGGTCGTGCACGGCGGCCACCAGGATGCCGTACTGGCGGGTTTGCAGGTCCAGTTCGATGGCGTGCTGTTCCAGCACCATCGACAGCACCTCGCGTATGCCGTCCATCAGCCGGCGAAAGCTCGCGCCCTGGTCGCTGTGCTGATAACGGCTGTCGGTACGCGGGCGCTTGGTGTCGCTGGCAAAGGTCGCCAGGTCCCCCAGCATGGTCAGCAGGGTGCGGTACAGCTCCTCGGGGTGCAGCTGGTCCAGGCCCAGGTAGTGACGCAGCAGCAGTTCGGTGCGATTGATCAGTTGCAGCATCATGAAGTCGCCCACCTCCGCGCCGCCGACCTTGCCGTTGGAACGGATGCGCTCGGCAATGGTGTCGCCACGGTGGCCGAGCATGCTGATCACCTCCTTGAGGCACGACAGCAGGTAGCTTGAAGCGTGGGTGTGGATGAAGGTCGGCACGAACTCGGGGTCCAGGCTGATCACGCCGTCCGGGGTGGTGTCGAGCACGGCGCACAGCTTGAGCTTGACGTAGGCCTGATCGCCCTGCTGCTCGCCCAGCAGCAGGCGAAAGTCCGGCCGTGCACAGCTGATGTCGCTGTTGATGTCGTCACCGGCGTTGGAGTCGCTGACCGGGGTCTCGTAGGCGATGTAGCGCGCCAGCACATCGGACTGCTCCAGTCGCCGGGTCTCGATGTGGTTGCCAGTCACCAGCGGCAGTGCCAGGTACACCGGCGTGTTGCCGGTGTTGGGCGGTATGTCCAGGGCCAGCGGCTCGATGTTGCTGCTGAGCTCGAACAGGCTGCCGTCGGGCAGCACGCCGCTGGCCTGGCTGACCACCAGCTTGCCCATGCTCAGGAACTGCTGGTCGATCTCCAGGCTGAGAAAACCCCAGTTGTAGCTGCCCAGCAGCTGGGTGCGGGTTTTCATCTGGTAGTCGTAGTAGCGATCGTTGTGCTGGAAGTGCTGCGGACGCAGCAGCATGCCTTCCTGCCAGATGACTTTGTGCACATGCATGATCAGTTTTCCGTCCGGGCCAGTGTGGCGTTGCTGTTGCGAATGCCGGCCTGGTCCAGCGTCAGGCTGGCGCTGTTGAGTGCCTGCGGGGTGATCTGGACCACGTAGCGCCACTGGGTCTGCTCCAGGTCGCGGTAGGCCGCCAGCACGCCGACGTAGCGGCTGCCAGGTTCCACGCTCAGGCGCAGCGTCACGTGCTCACCGGGGCGCAGCTCCAGCTCTTCGCTGACCACCAGGTCTGGCGCCAGGGATTCCTTGGCCCGCTCGTACAGGCTGAAGAAGTCGGCATGCTCGAAGGCCACCGGGTGCTTGAGTTCGAACAGACGCACCACGATCGGCGAGGGCCGGCCATTGAGGTCCGGGTTGAGCTGGTCACCGGCGTCGAGGGTCAGTTGCAACTTGGTCAGTTCCGAGTACGGCGACAGCGCGGAGCAACCGGCCAGCAACAGCGCCAGCGCCATCAGGCCGGTGGAGAGAAAGGTCTTGCAGCGCAGCATGGGGATCATCCTTGAGCGTCGGTGTGAAGGGTGCCGATCAGGCGAACCTGTTCGGCGTAGGCCTGGGCGAAGTCGCGCGCCAGCAGGCGCTCGCTCCATTCATCGTCCTGGCCAAGGGCCTGGTGGTAGCGCACGTAGGCGCGCCACTGGCTGCCGGCAGTCCGCAGCAGCGGTGCCCGGCCGCGCTCGAACTGCAGGCCCAGCTGGCGTGGCGAAAAGTGCTCAAGCACACCCTGCAGCGCAGCGCGACAGGCCGTCAGCATCGCCACCTGATGCGCCTGCAGGTCGCGGTAGGCCTGGGTCAGTGCCTGGCTCGCAGGGAGCTGGCCGGGCGCGGCCGGGTGCAGCAACAGGCCCAGCGCCTGGCCGGCATCGGCGCTCGACTTCAACGGGTTGTGGCTGGCGCGGTGGGAGGTGGTCAGGGCCAGGCGCAACTCGTTCTTCAGTTCGCTGCGGGTGCGCAGGCTTTGCTGCACGCCGCCGATGCTCTGCTTGAGCAGGCCGGCCGCCTTGATCGCCAGGGCTTCACGGGCGCCAGGGTCGAGCCCGCCCAGATCGACCCCGAGGGCGGTACCAAAGGCTGCCCAGAACCGTTCGTTACATGCAGGTGCCGGCGGCGCCTGTGGTTCATCGTCGGGTTCGGGCTGCGCCACCAGGTTGGGTACCAGCAGGCTTTCCATGTCTATGCGCGCGTAGTCGGGGCGCTGGCGGGCCACCGGTGCAACCGTGTCGAGTGTACTCAGTGCGTCGAGGGGCGAAGGCTCGACGTCCTGCTGGTCGAGGGCATGGAACGGGTCCAGCTCAAGAAAGGCGTCGTCAGGGATGATGCTGCCCGCGGCGCTGGGCAGGCCGACCTCGACATCGGCTGCGGTGCGGGTGACCAGGCGCGCGCGCACCTCGAAACCGCCCAGCAGGTACACGCTGTCCTGCTCGATTCGCTGCGCCTGCCCCTTGCGCAGCTGCGCACCGCTGCGTCCGTCGCGGGTGCCGTTGCTGCTGATGTCGGTGAGGAAGAACACGCCCTCCTGACAGGTGACCAGCGCATGTCGCTTGGAGACATGCCGCTGCGGGTCGCTGATGACCCAGTCGCACGCCTCGTCGCGCCCGATCACGCCGCCTGCACGGGTGAAGGTCTTGCTGCGTCCCTGCGTTTCAAGAACCAGTTCCATGTTGATGCTCCTTGCACTCACTTGCCGCGGTTGGCTGCCTGCGGATCGCCCAGCGGGCGATAGGTGTCGTCGTTGAATTTGTAATTGCCGCTACAGCCGCCCAGGCCGCTGAGCACGATCAGCGCCAGCAGCAAGGCGGGCCAGTGACGAACAGACATTTGCAGATCTCCATCGGTGGGCATTGCACGAAGCGCCGCCCGCCGGGGGCAGCGCACGGTTGTAAGGGAAAATGCAGCATTGCTCGCCATGGCCGCTCAACCTTCGAACTCGCCAAGGTTGATGTTCAGCCGCCCCAGGCGGTACAGCAGGGTGCGCCGCGGCAGGCCCAGCTCGCGTGCGGCCAGGGTCTGGTTGCCGGCGTTCTTGCGCAGGCAGTCGAGCAGCCAGTGGCGCTCCACGTTTTCAAGGCGGTCACGCAGGTTCAGCCCGCTGTCCCCCGACGGTACTTCGCTGGCCGGGGCAACATGCTCAGGCAGCAGGCACTCGCCGTCGCACAGCAACACCGCGCGCTCCACCAGGCCCTTGAGTTCACGCACGTTGCCCGGCCAGGCGAGCCCGTCGAGGTAGGCCAGTGCCGCCGGCGACCACTGCAGGGGCTTGCGCCCCAGAAACTCGCAGGCCTTGGCAGAGAAATGCCGGGCCAGCACTGGCACATCGCCGCCGCGCTGACGCAGGGCCGGCAACTCGATGGGGAACTGCGCCAGCCGGTAGTACAGGTCTTCACGAAAGCGCCCTTCGCTGACCAGCACCGCCAGGTCGCGGTGGGTGGCGGCGATGATGCGCACATCGATGGTGTGGGTGTCGTTGGAACCCAGCGGGCGGATCTCGCCCTCCTGCAGCACGCGCAGCAGCTTGGCCTGCAGCGACAGCGGCATGTCGCCGATCTCGTCGAGCAGCAGGGTGCCGCCGTGGGCGGCATCGAACAGGCCAGGGCGGTCGCGCAATGCGCCGGTGAAGGCGCCCCGGCGATACCCGAACAGTTCGCTCTCCAGCAGGTTCTCCGGCAGGGCCGCACAGTTCTGCACCACGAACGGCCGGGTACCGCGCGGGCCGTAGTCGTGAATCGCCCGAGCCACGACCTCCTTGCCGGTGCCGGTCTCGCCCAGCAGCAGGACGGTGTAGGGGCTATGCAGCACCTTGCTGATCAGCTGGTAGGCCTGGCGCATCGCGGCGCTGTTGCCGATCAGCCCGTAGTCGGTGGCGCCGGCGCGCGTGGCGGGCAGCGGCGCCAGCGCCGCTTCGGGCTGGTGCAGGCGTTGCAGCAACTCCATTTGCACCAGCACGAACGCCCCCAGCTGTCCCAGCGACTGGGCAAAGCCGCCCAGGTCGACGCTGGTACGGCTGGCACACAGCAGCAGGCCGGCGATGGCCTGCTGCGGGTTGAGCAGCGGTACGCACAGCAGCGACTGCCAGGGGCTGTGCAGCACCGGCAGGAAACTGGTGTCGAGCAGGCTGGCGGGCAGGTCGGCAAGGCTTACCGAACGGTTCTGGCACAGCGCGAACTGCAGCAGTTGCTCGCCGTTGTAATCCACCGGCACGCTGGCGGCAGCACGCGGCTGCAAGGCCCCGCCCAGCCATTCGGCGGCAAGGCTCAGCGAAGTGTGGGTGGCATCGAGCAGGTACAGCTGACTGAGCTCGCAACCGCTGAGCTCGGCCACCGCCTGCACGAAGCGCTCCTGCAGCGCGGGTTCCCGGCCCGTACGCGACAGGCTGGCGAAGTGCGTCAACAGGGCTTCGGCATAGCGCAAGGGCTGCGGCACGTGGGTGAACATCACCCCCACCTCAGGCAAACTCGCACCTCACGCCCGTATCGCCATCGAGCGTGGCATGCACCTGCTGCAACGACTCCCCGGCCGCCATCGCTGCCAGCAGCCGGTCAGCCACCTGCGGCATCAGGTGCAGGTCGAGCAGGTGGTCGATCAGCCGCGCGCCGCTGTCGCCCTGGGTGCAACGCTCGGCCAGGTGCTCGACCAGCGCCGGGGCATAGGTGAAACCCAGTTGCCGGCGCAGCAGCCGCTGGCCAAAGCGCTGCAGCTTGATCTCGACCAGCTCGCGCAGCACCGGGCCGCTCACCGGGTAGTACGGCACCACACGCATGCGCGCCAGCAAGGCCGGTTTGAAATGCCTGCTCAAGGCGGGCCGTATGGCCTGTTCCAGTTGCTCGGCAGAGGGCCGTTCGGCGCCTTGGCAAAGGCTTGCGATCTGCTCGCTGGCCAGGTTGGAGGTCATCAGGATCAGGGTGTTGCGAAAGTCGATTTCGCGCCCCTCGCCGTCGTTGGCCACGCCCTTGTCGAAGATCTGGTAGAACAGGTTCAGCACGTCCGGGTCGGCCTTCTCGACCTCATCCAGCAGCACCACGGAATAGGGCTTCTGGCGCACCGCCTCGGTGAGCATGCCGCCCTCGCCATAGCCGACGTAACCGGGCGGCGCGCCGATCAGCCGCGACACGGTGTGCTTCTCCTGGAACTCGGACATGTTGATGGTGGTGATGAAGCGCTCGCCGCCATACAGCAGGTCGGCCAGGGCCAGGGCCGTTTCGGTCTTGCCCACGCCACTGGGCCCCACCAGCAGGAACACCCCGACCGGCGCATCGGGCTTTGCCAGGCCGGCGGCGTTGGCCCGCATCGAACGGTCCAGTGCCTGCACGGCCTGCTCCTGACCACGGATGCGCGCACGCAGGTCTTCGGCAAAGCGCATGATCCTGGCGTTGTGCTCGCGGGCCAGTTGCTCCAGCGGCACGCCGGTCCAGGCACTGATCACTTCGGCCACCAGGCGCGGGCACACTTCGAAGCTGACCAGGCGCTCTTCGGCCTGCGCCGCTTCCAGCAGGCTGCGGGTAGTCTCCAGGCTGGCCTGCAGTACGGCCACGTCATCCCGTGCATTGCCCTGCTCGCGGGCTTCGGCCAACTGCCGGCGCAGGTCCAGCACCTGCTCGGCCAGCGCGCGCTGCTGTTCCCAGCGCGCCTGCACGGCCTGCTGGTCGGCCTGGTCGCTGAGCAGTTGCGCCTGCAACAGGTGCAGCGCCTCTTGGTCGATGCCCACGCCGGCTTTGGCGTCGCGCTGCTGCGCCTGCACCTGCCGCTCGCCCTCGGCCAGCGAGGCACGCAGGCGTTCCAGGCGTTGCGGCGCGGCGGCCAGGCTGATGCGCACCCGGGCACAGGCGGTGTCGAGCACATCGACCGCCTTGTCCGGCAACTGTCGCCCGGCCAGGTAGCGCGCCGACATGTGCGCCGCCGCCACCACCGCATCATCGCGCAGGTAGATACCGTGACTCTTCTCATACACCTGGGCCAGGCCGCGCAGAATGGTCACCGCCTCGTCCGCTGTCGGCTCGTGCAGTTGTACCGGCTGAAAGCGCCGGGCCAGGGCCGGGTCCTTCTCGAAATACTTCTTGTACTCGCTCCATGTGGTGGCGGCGATGGTGCGCAGCTCGCCCCGCGCCAGTGCAGGCTTGAGCAGGTTGGCCGCATCCGAACCGCCGGCGTTGCCGCCCGCACCGATCAGGGTGTGGGCTTCATCGATAAACAGGATGACCGGTCGGGGCGCGGCCTTGACCTCGTCGATCACGCCCTTGAGGCGTCGCTCGAACTCGCCCTTGACGCTGGCGCCGGCCTGCAGCAGGCCCATGTCCAGCGCCAGCAGCTCTACCCCGCGCAGTGCCGGCGGCACTTCGGCGGCGGCAATGCGCAGCGCCAGGCCCTCGACGATGGCGGTCTTGCCCACACCGGCCTCGCCCACCACGATGGGGTTGTTCTTGCGCCGCCGGGCAAGGATGTCGATCATCTGGCGCAGCGCTTGATCGCGGCACAGTACCGGGTCGAGTCGGCCGTCGCGGGCCTGCTGCGTGAGGTTGTGGGTAAAGCGCTGCAGCATCGACTCGCCCTGCCCGCCCGCGGCACCCTGCGCTGCAACCGGCCGGGACGCCAGGGCGAAGCCCTTGAGGCGCTCGATGTTCAGGCGGGCCAGCAGCGGCTGGTAATGGCTGCCGGCATAGCGCACGGGGTTGCGCAGCAGCGCCAGGATCAGCGCAGCCTGTTCGACCTGGCTGCTGCCCAGTTCGAGGTTGGCCACCAGCAGCGCATCCTGCAGCCACTGCACCAGTTCGGGGGCGAACACCGGGTTGCGCGAAGCGCTGTGTTCAAGCTGCACCTGCAAGGTGGCGCGCAGTTCGCCCGGCGCCACGTCGGCGTCGTGCAAGGCCCGTTCAAGAAGGCCTTCGGGGCGATCGAGCAATTCCAGCAGCAGGTCCTCGACCAGGATCCTGCTGCCGCCACGTGCCACGCAACGTTCGGCGCAGCGCTCCAGGTCACGACGGGTGTCGGCGTCCAGCGCCTGGATGAGTTGTTGCAGGTCTACGGTGATCATGTTCATCGGTCCTTAATGAATTTTACTTCCCAGGGTCACCACGCCATCGGCGCGTTCGTGACCGAGCCAACTCGTCCATCCCAGACGGCAGGCGTTGTCCTGGCCGATACGCAGCTCGCGAATCTCTTCCTGGCGCAGCACCAGGCGGATGTCGTAGTCCAGCGGGTCGCGCAGGGTGAAACGCACCAGGGCACACAGCGGCTGATAGCCGAAGCCGATCGGCAGGAACTCGTGAAAGCGCTGCCAGTCGAGCTGGGTGATGTGGATGCGGAACTTGCCGTTGCGATCACGCACCCGCTCGCCCAGCACCACGTCCTCGCCCAGCAGGCTGTTGGCGCGCCCCAGGCGATTGCACTGCTCCTGCAGGATGACCACGCGACGTTCGATGCACTGCTCGATGACCAGCTGCGCATGCTTGAAGTAGTAGCGCAGCACCGCCTCGATCAATGCCGCCGAGTGGGCACGCAGGCTCAGCAGGCCCAGGTAGGGCAACAGGCGCTTCCAGTTCAGTTCGCGGGCCTCGCGAATGTGCTCGCCGCCCAGCCCGATCAGGGCGAACAGCTGCGCCGAGAATGGGTCCATCGCCCCGCTCTGGAAGCGTGCGCGATAACGGTACTTGCGCCAGATGGGCAGCATCAGGCGCTGTAGCCGATGGTGGAACACGTCGAGAAACTGCCGGGTCGTGTTGCCGTCCTCGCCATCGCCCAGCGCCTGCTCCACGTAGAACGCCGGCAGCGGCGAGCTGGCGCCGCACAGGCCGATCAGGTTGAAGCGCAGGCGTGCGCGCATCTGCCCGCGGTCGTCGAAGAACTCGACGCGATCGACGTCGCTGCCCGGAAAGCCCAGGCTCGGATTGGCCTGGAACTCCAGCTGGTCGTACAGTTCCTCTTCGCTCAGGTGCGGATGGAACTCGCGCAGCCGGTCGATGACCAGCAGCACGGCCTGAAACAGCGAGTATTCGCGTATTGCGTGGCTCAGCCCGCTCAAAGCAGGGGCTGCAGGCCCATACGTGGTGTCCATTGGTACACCTCTCCCTGGGTACTTCTGACCCGCAACTCGTGGTACGAGTTGAGGCTGGCATAAAGGGCAAAGAACTCGTTGAGCACCGAGGCGAACACGAACAGGTCGCCTTCGCCGATGTAGCCTTGCGGGTCGATGGTCAGTTCGGTGCGCAGCCCGCGCAGGGGCAGGCCGCGATGCAGTCGGTCGACATGCTCGTGACGAATCGACTTGAGCCCGCCGAGCAGGCGCTTGCTGACCTTCTCGGCATGTTGGTCGTAGTAGCGCGGCAAGTCGTAGGTTTCCAGGATCACCTTGAGCGCATCGACGTTGGCCAGCGACAGGTAGTTGAGCGACATGTTGCTGATCAGCTTCCACAGGAAATCCCGGTTCAGGGGCGGCGCGTAGCTGGCCGTGACCGGGGTGATGTTGCGGAAGGTGAGAAACTCCGGGGTCTGCTCGGACGGCTGGTCGATATCACCCAGCTTGAGCCGGCGCGGCAGGTTCTGATTGGTGCAGGTGAGCTCGATGGACAGCGTCTCGTGGGTGCGGGTATCGCGTATTCCGAAGCTCAGGTAGGTGTCCAGGCCGTCATGCAACAGCGAGGAGCGCTGGCGAATGCTGTAGTGCGGGCTGGTCTGCGGCACGTCGAAACTGGGGTCGTGCTCGAACGACTCGAACGGCACATAGGCCTGGTAGCCCACGCCGCCGGGCTTCCAGCCGGTCACGCTGTGCACCGAGAACACCCCGCAGTTCTCCAGGTCGTACTCGGCGGGCAGCAGCAGGTATTCGTCCTGCTTGCCATCCAGGCGAATCGGCAGGGCATCGTGCTGGAACAGGTTGGCGATAGGGGTGCAGTACAGCTTGACGTTGTCCAGCGTGGGGCGCATGCGCTGGATACCGCCCCTGCGGATGTCGAAACGTATCTCCAGCCCGCGCATCTGCTTGAGGGTTTCCGTGCCCAGGGACTTGAGTGCCTCCAGGCCGTCGAGGTCGACGAACAGGAACTTGTCCTGGAAGGCGAAGTACTCCTGCAGGTAGCGGTAACCGCGAAAGGTGTTCAGCGGGTAGGGAATCAGCGCTTCTTCCTCGGCGAAGCCGACCGGCTGGATACGGTTGCCAGCCAGGCGCACTGTCACGTTCTCGCCACTGGCGCGCACCAGCGGCTTGCCATCGCCCCCCAGTGGCACCAGCTCGATGCCTTCCACGTTGCGCAGCAGGCACAGGTAGAGCATCTGGCTGATGTAGCGCTCGCCTGCCAGGTGCAGGCGCAGGCGGCTCAGTTCCAGCTCGCCGACATGCCCGTCGCAGCTCATCTCCAGGCGCAGGCTGAGCAGCGCCCCATCACCCTTTACCGAGTAATTGAGCGCGGTGAGGTCCAGGGCCATGACATCGGTGGGGTAGCAGGTACGAAAACGGCAGCGCACCTCATCGATCGGCTGGCTCTCGACCGGTGTATCGCGCGCCACCCGCAAGGGCGGGCCGGACTGGCCCAGCGGGTCGAACTGCAGGATGCTGAACGCCGGCAGCGGGCGCATGTAGTTGGGCCACAGCAGCTGCATCAGCGAATGGCTCAGCTCGGGCAGTTCGTCATCGAGCTTCTGGCGCAGGCGCCCGGTGAGGAAGGCAAAGCCCTCGAGCAGCCGCTCCACGTCCGGGTCGCGCCCGGCCTGCCCCAGAAACGGCGCCAGGGCCGGGCTGCGCTCGGCAAAGCGTCGCCCCAGCTGGCGCAACGCGGTGAGCTCGCTCTGGTAGTAATGATTGAAGGACATGCTCGGTTACCTGTTTTGCATGCTCAGGAACGTCCTGTTCGCGAGACGACAGCGCGGTGCGCGTCTCAGTTGACCTGCACCTGCCCGCCGCCCTCCAGGCGCGCGGAAAAGCTGACCTGACGCTTGATCCCGTCCAGCTCAAGCAGGCCTTCGATGCTGAAAGCCAGCTTGAGCTGATCGTGATCACGCGGCAGCGACACCACGCGCACATTGGTCAGGCGCGGTTCGTAGGCTTCGATGAACTGCTCGATGGCCTGACGCGCCTGGCTCAGCGCGTCATGCAGGCTCAGGCGCATGTCATTGAGGTCTGCCAGCCCGTAATCGGGCAGCGTCTGCACGCTGCCCGCACGGGTACTGAGCATCTTGCCCAGGTGCACCGCCACCGAGGCCATGGCAGCCCTCTCGCGGCTCCAGCCGCGACGCTTGTCGGCTTCGCCGCCCAGACGCTCGAAAAGGCTGCCATATCCGCTCATGTACGCGCCCCCGCTTACTCTTTATCCAGCTTGCCGACCAGCGACAGGGTGAAGTCGGCGCCCATGTACTTGAAGTGCGGGCGCACGTTGAGGCTGACCCGGTACCAACCCGGCTCCCCTTCAACATCGCTGACGATGATCTGGGCCGCGCGCAGCGGACGACGCCCACGCACCTCGGCGCTCGGGTTCTCCTGGTCGGCCACGTACTGGCGGATCCACTTGTTGAGTTCCAGCTCCAGGTCGGTGCGCTCCTTCCACGAGCCCAGCTGCTCGCGCTGCAGTACCTTGAGGTAGTGGGCCAGGCGGTTGACGATCATCATGTACGGCAGCTGGGTACCGAGCTTGTAGTTCAGCTCGGCGGCCTTGCCCTCGGCGCTGATGCCGAAGAACTTGGGTTTCTGCACCGAACTGGCGGAGAAGAAGGCGGCGTTGTCACTGCCCTTGCGCATGGTCAGGGAAATGAAGCCTTCCTCGGCCAGCTCGTACTCGCGACGGTCCGACACCAGCACTTCGGTGGGGATCTTGGTCTCGATCTCGCCCATGCTTTCGAAGTGGTGCAGCGGCAGGTCTTCCACCGCGCCACCGCTCTGCGGGCCGATGATGTTCGGGCACCAGCGGAACTTGGCGAAGCTGTCGGTCAGCTTGGTGCCGAACGTATAGGCGGTGTTGCCCCACAGGTAGTGCTCGTGGCTGTTGGCCACGGTTTCCTTGTAGACGAACGACTTGACCGGGTTTTCCTCCGGGTCATAAGGGTTGCGCAGCAGGAAGCGCGGCACGGTGAGGCCGATGTAGCGCGCGTCCTCGGACTGGCGAAAGCTCTGCCACTTGGCAAACTGCGGGCCTTCGAAGTGGTCCTTGAGATCCTTGAGGTCCGGCAGGCCGGTGAAGCTTTCGAGGCCGAAGAACTTCGGACCGGCAGCGGCGATGAACGGCGCATGGGACATGCACGCAACGCTGGAGACGTACTGCATCAGCTTGACGTCGGGGGAGCTGGGCGACATGAAGTAGTTGGCGATGATCGCGCCCACCGGCTGGCCACCGAACTGGCCGTACTCTGCGGTATAGATGTGCTTGTAGAGACCGGCCTGCATGACTTCGGGCGAGTCCTCGAAGTCGTCCAGCAGGTCCTGCTTGGAGACGTTGAGAATTTCGATCTTGATGTTTTCGCGAAAGTTGGTGCGGTCGACCAGCAACTGCAGGCCACGCCAGGCCGACTCCAGCGACTGGAAGTCGGGGTGGTGGAGAATCGCGTCCATCTGGCGGCTGAGCTTGGCATCGATCTCGGCGATCATGCGGTCGACCATGGCCTTCTTGACCGGTTCGCCGTCGTTGTGCGGCTTGAGCAGCTCTTCGATGAAGGCCGACACGCCGCGCTTGGCAATGTCATAGGCTTCATCGTCGGGCGTCAGGCGGGTTTGCGCGATGATGTTGTCGAGAATGCTGTACTCGCCATCGGTGCTGCTGGTTTGCTGTGCTGCGCTGGTGCTCATGGTGTTCTTCCTTGACGGGGGAGGCTCAAGCGTCGGTGGTCGGCGTGGCGCTCAGGCCCAGTTCGCCGAGTACGCGGGTGCGCGACTCATCGTCGGCGAGCACGCCTTCGATTGCCTTGCGAAAAGCCGGTGCGTTGCCCAGCGGGCCCTTGAGTGCCACCAGCGCATCGCGCAGTTCCATCAGCTTCTTGAGCTCTGGCACCTGCTCGACCAGGCTGGCCGGGTTGAAGTCCTTCATGGAGTTGACCCGCAGGCTGATGCCCAGCTCATCGCTGGCGCTTTCGTCGTCCTGCAGGCGGTTGGGCACGCTGAGGGTCAGGCTCAACTCCTGTTTGGCGAGCACTTCGTCAAACGTCATCTTGTCGATGCTGATGGGCTTGCGGTCCTCTACCTTGCGTTCGTCCGGACGCTGGGTGTAGTCACCGATCGCGAGCAGCTTCAAGGGCAGTTCGATTTCTTCCTGGGCACCGCCCGTGGCAGGTTTGAACGTGACGTTGATGCGTTCCTTGGGGGCTACCGAGCCTTCTTTGGCCATGGCTTTTCTCCTTGCGTTTGCGGCCCGGGGGCCTAGTCGAGTACCACTTCGAGGTCGAGGTGGCACAGCCTGCGATAAACCTCATCCTTGCGTTCGCGCACGGCGTGGTTCTGCGGCAGCAGCTCACAACAGCTGTGCAGCAGACGCAGTACTTCCAGTGCCAGGTCCGGCTCCCACTGATGCAGGCCGGCCTGTTGCAGTTCGTGATCTAGGGCTTCGAGCTGGGTCTTGGCCAGTTCGTACTTCTTGGCCAGAAAGCACAGCCGCGCCTGGCTGAGCTGCCAGAAAAAGCGCACACGCCCGCCTTGAGCCGCCTGCATGCCCTGCTTGAGTATCTGCACGGCAGGCTTGAGGCCGTCCTTGCGCAGCACGGGCAGCACCGCCTCCAGGGCCAGCTCCCAGGGTGGCAGGCTGGTCGCGAGGTCGGTCTCGACCTTGCGCGGTGCGCTGGTGCTCTGCAGGTGCGGCATGACGCTGGCGTTGATCCAGCCCCGCGTCGCCGGGTCGGCAAACGGCGTGCCGTCATGAAAGCGCAGCTCCACCACCCCGGGCAGGCGCTGCAGCAGTTGCGCGAAGTGGAACTCCACCTCGCGCATGCCCTGCTCGGCGTTGAGCTCCAGCAGGCACTCCCAGACCATGCGCTGGCCGTCGAACCAGAACGGCGACTTGGCCAGGCTGGCTTCGAGCTCCATCAGCAGGTCGGCGTACTGGCCGTTGGCAAAGCGTTCCTGGTAGATCTTCAGGCGGTCGACCGGCAACCCGCGCAGCACGGTCACCTGTTCCGCATTGCGCTCGGGCACCGCGTCGATCTGCAACCACAACAGCGTGCGGTTGAGGCGCAAGGCGCGCACGTCGGTGGCCTTCTGCTTGAGCCACCAGTTCGATAACGGTCGAGCGCCATCCTGCAGGGTGCGTAACACCTTGTGCGCGTCTTTTTCGCTGTCGACGGGGGCGCCGGGGGTGAGCAACTGGGTGGCGGCCTGCTTGACCTGGGCCACGACCGCGCCCACGGCACCAGGTTCGGGCTGATTGTCGGCAGCACGTTGCACCATGCTCGACAGGCGTCGGCACAACGGCAGCAACAGCGGCGCCTCATCGCCCAGGTGCGTGGTCAGGGCCGCATCGAGCGCCTGCAGGCTGTCGACCAGGCGGCGGAACAGCGCCAGTTGCTCCTTGATCGCGACATTTTCACCCAGTACCTGCTCCAGGCGCGGCACCAGCCAGCCGATGGCCGCGGCCCGCGTGCGTGGCTTGGCCGGGTGCACCTGCGCCCAGTGCTGCTCGCACAGGTGCTGCAACAGCCCCACGCCGGCCAGCAGGCCCGGGAAGGATTCGCGTTGATACAACGCCCACGTCAACCAGGCGGCAACCCGCAGGTCCTTGGACTGTGTGCGCAGCAGCGTCTCGCTGTTCTCGAGCACGCGGAGCCAGTCGATCTGGCCGCTCTCGTGAACGGACTGAGCCTTGTTCAACTCGCCTTCCAGTGCTTCGTACTCACTGGAAAAACGCACGTCCTCGCCCGCAAAACAGTCTGGTGATACAGCCTGCCGGGCAACCTCGTGGTAACGAGCGTGCAACTTGCTTGAGTAGGACATCCTTGGCCTGTAGTTGGACTGCAGGCCCCGCGCCGACCGAAAAAGCCCAGGCGGCACGGGGCCTACCAAAACAGCGTCAAACACCCATCCGTGGGTTCGCTGCCTTAAGTGAGGGGGCACATCCTAGATAGGGAAATGGCACATTGCAATCAACACAGCGTGTGCAATTTGTATCAAAAAGCAGGAAACCATTCCGCTGACGAACAGGACTGGCACTTTGCCACACTTCAAGGCATGCTAGCCGCCCTTCGGGCGTGCAGCTTATAGTGCGCGCCTGGAACCGGGATGCGACAGGACTACCGCACACTGCGCCGCTTGTCGCTGCGTAGCGATCACCTGCCACAGCCTCACGCAGGACCAGCGTTTGACCAATCTGACTCAGCCTTCATCCCCGCGCAAAGCCACGAGTGCGTCCGGTTCGCCCTTGCGTGGCTCGCTCAAAGGCGCGTTGGCCATACTGGTGCTGCTGTTGCTCGCGCTGCTGTTCTGGCAGGTGTTCGAGCAGTTCCGCCATACCCAGGCCGATCGCCGCCAGCAGAGCCTGGATGCAAGTGCCGAACTGGCCAGCCAGCTCAACCTGAGCCTGGCATTGAACGCGCAAAAAGCCCTCACCCTGCTGCAACCCTACCCCGCCGCACCGGCCGTCACCGACCTGCCGCCGCTGCTCGAACACCTGCACGCACGCCTGCCCGCCCTGCGCAGCCTGGTGTGGGTGGACGCCCAGGGCGCGTTGCTGCGCGACAGCGCGGGCATCAGTGCCGACCGCAAGGCGCTCCAGGAGCTGCTGCACCTGGGCCAGGAGCGCCCGTACTACTTCAGCAACAGCGACGACAACAGCCTGGTCTACCTGCTGCTGCAGCACCCCGACAGCGACACCCGTGGCTATTGGCTGCTGCGCCTGGCCCCGGAGTACTACCAGCAACTGAGCCAACCCCTGGAGCACGCCGCGCCACCGCTGTGGCTGCTGGAAAACAGCCGCACGGCACAGGTCATCGATCGCCACGCGCCGCCGCTCGATGCGCGCGACGCCAGCATCGAGCCGCCGCAAAGCGTGCTGCTGGCGTACCTGGACAACAGCGACTGGCAACTGCGCGGCCTGTTCGATGCCGCCCACAGCCGCCAGCAACTGCTGCCGGCCTTGATCGGCAAGTGCGTGCTGGGCCTGGTGTGCGCGCTGATCCCGCTGCTGGCGCTGATCAGCATGCGCCGCCGCCACCGCGCCCTGCAGGAAGGTCGGCGACGCTATCAGGACATCTTCGAAGGCACGGGCGTGGCCTTGTGCGTACTCGACCTGTCGGGGCTGACCGAACTGCTGGAACGCCTGCGCCTGCGCAGCACAGCCGAGCTGGCCCAGCGCCTGGCCCAGGATGCATCGCTGCGCCACAGCCTGCTGGGCGAGCTGAAGGTTACTGAAGTCAATCAGGTGGCCCTGCAACTGCTGGGCGCCGGCTGCTGCGAGAGCGCCTGGCAGCGCCTGATCGAAGGCCACTCGCCGGGCGCCGACGGGGTGGGCATGCAGTTGGTCGAGGCAGTGGTGCAGGACCTGCGCCTGCTGGAGCTGGAAGTGCGGCTCAGCGACCCCCAGGGCCAGGACCAGCACCTGTGGCTAATGGTGCGCTTCCCCCAGGCACGGCGTGACTACCAGGCCGTGATCCTGAGCATCAGCGATATCACCAGCCGCAAGCGCGTGGAGCTGTCGCTGCTGGAGCGCGAAAGCTTCTGGTCGGACGTGGTGCGCACCGTGCCCGACCAGCTGTACGTGCAGGATGTGCACAGCCTGCGCATGATCTTCAGCAACCGCCACCTGGGCCAGACCCTGGGCTATTCGCGCAGCGAGCTGGCGCAGATGGGAGAGTACTTCTGGGAAGTGCTGCTGCACCCGCAGGACGCCGAGCTGTTTCGCCAGATGCGCCAGCAGCAGCGCCAGAGCGGCTATGTGGAGCAGTTGCATTGCCAACTGCGTTTTCTTCACCACGACCAGAGCTGGCGGCGCTACGACATTCGCGAACAGGCCCTGACCCGCGACCCTGACGGCACGGTGCTGCGCATCATCGGGGTGGGCAAGGACGTCACCGACCAGATCGAGGCGAGCGAGTCGCTGCGCGACAGCGAGCAGCGCTACCGCATGCTCGCCGAGAGCATCAGCGACGTGATCTTCTCCACCGACCCGCAGTTGCAGCTCAACTACGTCAGCCCTTCGGTGCAGACGGTACTGGGCTACGACGTGCCGTGGATCTTCGCCAACGGCTGGCAGTCGACCATTGCCAACCCGGCGCAGCTGACCGGCGTGTTCACCCTGTTCGAACGGGTCAAGCGGGCCCTCGAGGAACCCGCCGCGCTGGAGCGCCTGCGCACCGAGGTGACCACCCAGCTGTTCCTGTTCGACTGTCTGCGCGCCGACGGCCGCAAGATCCCGATCGAGCTGCGCGTGGTACTGGTGTGGGACGAGCACAACCATTTCGAGGGCATCCTGGGCGTCGGCCGCGACATCAGCCAGCAACGCCGCGCCGAGAAAGACCTGCGCATGGCCGCCACGGTGTTCGAGCATTCCACCTCGGCGATCCTGATCACCGACCCGGCCGGCTACATCGTGCAGGCCAACGAAGCCTTCAGCCGGGTCAGCGGCTACGCGGTGAGCGACGTGCTCGACCAGTTGCCGAGCCTGCTCACCGTCGACGAACAGCAGGAAGCCCACCTCAACTACGTGCTCAAGCAACTGCACCAGCGCGGCACCTGGGAAGGCGAGGTCTGGCTCAAGCGCCGCAGCGGCGAGCACTACCCGGCGTGGGTCGGCATCACCGCGGTACTCGACGACGAGGGTGACCTGGCCAGCTACGTGTGCTTCTTCACCGACATCAGCGAGCGCAAGGCCAGCGAACAGCGCATTCACCGCCTGGCCTACTACGACGCCCTGACCCACCTGCCCAACCGCACGCTGTTCCAGGACCGCCTGCACACCGCGCTGCAGCAGGCCGAGCGGCAGAAGGCCTGGGTGGTGCTGATGTTCCTGGACCTGGACCGTTTCAAGCCGATCAACGACTCCCTGGGGCATGCCGCGGGCGATCGCATGCTCAAGGACATGGCCGAACGCCTGCTCGACTGCGTACACGACGACGACACCGTGGCGCGCATGGGCGGCGACGAATTCACCTTGCTGCTGCAACCCAAGGCCACCCGCGAAATTGCGCTGAACCGCGCGATCCACGTGGCCGAGCAGATCCTGGGCAGCCTGGTGCGACCGTTCGTGCTGGAGAACCGCGAGTTCTTCGTCACTGCCAGCATCGGCATCGCCCTCAGCCCGCAGGATGGCAGCGAGCTGAGCCAGCTGATGAAGAACGCCGACACCGCGATGTACCACGCCAAGGAGCGCGGCAAGAACAACTTCCAGTTCTACCAGGCCGACATGAACGCCAGTGCGCTGGAGCGCCTGGAGCTGGAAAGCGACCTGCGTCATGCGCTGGAGCAGAACGAGTTCATCCTCTACTATCAGCCGCAGTTCAGCGGCGACGGCAAGCGCCTGACCGGTGCCGAGGCCCTGCTGCGCTGGCGCCACCCGCGCCGCGGGCTGGTGCCGCCGGGCGACTTCATCCCGGTGATCGAGGAACTGGGGCTGGTGGTGGACGTGGGCGACTGGGTCATCAGCGAAGCCTGCCGCCAGCTCAAGGCCTGGCACCAGGCCAAGGTGCGAGTGCCCAAGGTGTCGGTGAACATTTCGGCGCGCCAGTTCTCCGATGGCCAACTGGGCACGCGCATCGCCACCATCCTGGCCGATACCGGGCTGCCGCCGGCGTGCCTGGAGCTGGAACTGACCGAAAGCATCCTGATGCGCGAGGTCAACGAGGCGATGGTGATCCTCGACAGCCTGAAGAATCTGGGGCTGAGCATTGCGGTGGACGACTTCGGCACCGGCTACTCGTCGCTCAACTACCTCAAGCAGTTCCCCATCGACGTGCTCAAGATCGACCGCACCTTCGTCGACGGTCTGCCCGAGGGCGAGCAGGATGCGCAGATCGCCCGCGCCATCATCGCCATGGCCCACAGCCTGAACCTGGCGGTGATCGCCGAGGGTGTGGAGACCCATGAGCAACTGGAGTTTCTGCGCGAGCACGGCTGCGACGAGGTGCAGGGCTACCTGTTCGGGCGGCCGATGCCGGCCAACCAGTTCGAGGCGCAATTCAGCAACGAAACGTTGTTCATGTTCGAATGACGCATCGCGGGTCAAGCCCGCTCCCACAGGATGTTCTCGGCCCCCGAGAGCGGATAACAGACCTGTGGGAGCGGGCTTGACCCGCGATAAGTTCACACCGAGCCTGAATGAGCCCCGCTTGTCTGCGACATGATGCCCTTTCATATGCCAGACAAAAGCCGATGAGGTAGAATGCCCGCCTATTTCAGCACGATCCTTGAGGACCGCCATGTTCAGCCGTGATTTGACCATTGCCAAGTACGACGCCGATCTCTTTGCCGCCATGGAGCAAGAAGCTCAGCGCCAGGAAGAGCACATTGAGCTGATCGCTTCGGAAAACTACACCAGCCCTGCGGTGATGGAAGCTCAAGGCTCGGTACTGACCAACAAGTACGCCGAAGGCTACCCGGGCAAGCGCTACTACGGTGGCTGCGAATACGTCGACGTGGTCGAGCAACTGGCCATCGACCGCGCCAAGCAGCTGTTCGGCGCCGACTACGCCAACGTGCAGCCGCACGCCGGCTCCCAGGCCAACGCTGCCGTCTACCTGGCCCTGCTGTCGGCCGGTGACACCATCCTGGGCATGAGCCTGGCCCACGGCGGCCACCTGACCCACGGCGCGGCCGTGTCGTCCTCGGGCAAGCTGTACAACGCCATCCAGTACGGCATCGACGCCAACGGCCTGATCGACTACGACGAAGTCGAGCGCCTGGCGGTCGAGCACAAGCCGAAAATGATCGTGGCCGGTTTCTCGGCCTACTCGCAGGTGCTGGACTTCCCGCGCTTCCGCGAAATCGCCGACAAGGTCGGTGCCTACCTGTTCGTCGACATGGCCCACGTGGCTGGCCTGGTCGCCGCTGGCGTGTACCCGAACCCGGTGCCGTTCGCCGACGTGGTCACCACCACCACCCACAAGACCCTGCGCGGTCCACGTGGCGGCCTGATCCTGGCCCGTGCCAACGCCGACATCGAGAAGAAGCTGAACTCCGCCGTATTCCCGGGCGCCCAGGGCGGCCCGCTGGAGCACGTGATCGCGGCCAAGGCGATCTGCTTCAAGGAAGCGCTGCAGCCTGAGTTCAAGGCCTACCAGCAGCAAGTGGTGAAGAACGCCCAGGCCATGGCCGGCGTGTTCATCGAGCGCGGCTTCGACGTGGTGTCGGGCGGTACTGAAAACCACCTGTTCCTGCTGTCGCTGATCAAGCAGGAAATCTCCGGCAAGGACGCAGACGCTGCCCTGGGCAAAGCCTTCATCACCGTCAACAAGAACTCCGTGCCAAACGACCCACGCTCCCCGTTCGTCACTTCCGGCCTGCGCTTCGGCACCCCGGCCGTGACCACTCGCGGCTTCAAGGAAGCCGAGTGCAAGGAACTGGCGGGCTGGATCTGCGACATCCTGGACGACCTGAACAACGAAGCGGTGATCGACGCCGTTCGCGAGAAGGTCAAGGCCATCTGCGCCAAGCTGCCGGTGTACGGCAACTGATCGCAGGTACCTGATGTGAAAAAGCCCGGCTCCCAGCCGGGCTTTTTTGTGGCATCGCGGGTCAAGCCCGCTCCCACAGGATTTCATAGCCCTCCAGATGGGTAGTAAACCTGTGGGAGCGGGCTTGACCCGCGATGGGCCCTCAGGGGCGACCCAAGGCCTCGAACCCCTCGCGAATCTTCGCCTCGGGCAGGTCATCGGCAATGAACACCATCACACTCTCGCGCTGTTCGCCTTCGGCCCACTCGGTATCCCAGTCGAAGCCATAGAGCTTCAGCACGCCCTGAAACACCAGCCGCCGATCCTCGCCAGCAATGTTCAACACGCCCTTGTAGCGCAATAGCTGCTTGCCATGCGCCTCCAGCAATTGGTTCATGAACTCGCTCAGCCGGTCGATATCCAGCGGCACATCGGTACGCAGCACCATGCTGGAGATCCGGTCCAGGCTGTTGCCCGCCGCCACAACAGGCCGCAGGTTGAGGCTGGCGTTGAGGTTGAACCCGCGCACATCCAGCAGCTCGGCCAAGTCGATCCTGCCGTTGTCCACCACACGGATCGGCGCACGTCGGTTGATCCGCGCCAGGCGCTGGCTCAAAGCCTCGAACGCGGCCGCATCGACCAGGTCGGTCTTGCTCACCAGCAGGCGATCGGCAAACCCGACCTGGGCCTGGGCGATGGTCTGGGTCAGGTGCAGGTCGGCATGCGCGGCATCCACCAGGGTGATGATGCCGTCGAGGATGTAGCGCTCGCGCAGCTCTTCGTCGATGAAGAAGGTCTGCGCCACCGGTGCCGGGTCGGCCAGGCCGGTGCACTCGATCACCAGCCGGTCGAAGGCGATTTCGCCGCTGTCCAGACGCTCCAGCAGCAGGAACAGCGCCTTGGTCAGGTCGGTGTGGATGGTGCAGCACACGCAGCCGTTGGCCAGGGTCATGACCTGCACCGGTTCGTCGCCCAGCAGTTGGGTGTCGATGCCGGCGTCGCTGAACTCGTTTTCGATCACGGCGATTTTCAGGCCGTGCTCGGCCTTGAGCAGGTGACGCAGCAAGGTGGTCTTGCCGGCCCCCAGAAAACCGCTGAGCACGGTGACGGGAATGGGTTGCACGGAAAATCTCCTGAACACTGAAATGACTGTGGGAGCCCGGCTGCCCGGGCTCCCACAGGTTTGTCACACGCGGGCGGTGCCGTCTTTCAACAGCACTTGGGCCCGCCCTTGCCGCCGTAGCGAGCCTCCTGGCGTTCCCGGAAGAACTCCTCGTAGGTCATCGGCGGCAGGTCGGGGTGCCGGGTTTGCATATGCTCGACGTAATTGTCGTAGTCGGGCATGCCGACCATCAGGCGGGCTGCCTGCCCCAGGTACTTACCCAGTCGACCGAGATCGTTGAACATGTCTGCAATCCTCTTGGTTTACGCGTCCGGCAAGGCCTGGAACGGCGATTCCTTGTCGGTACGTTCTTTCTTGTTCAAGGCGCGGATACCGACCTTGAGCGCGAAGAACAGGATGCTGAACACCACGAACAGGAACAGCGCGGTCAGCGTCGCGTTGGTGTACGCGTTGAAGATCACGTGCTGCATCTGCGCGATGTCCTTGGCCGGGGCCAGTACCTGACCGGCGTCCAGCGCCGCGCTGTACTTGTTGGCCAGGGCCAGGAAGCCTACCGCCGGGTTCGGGTCGAACAGCTTGATGAAGCCTGCGGTGGTGGTGCAGATCAGCAGCCATACCGCCGGCACCAGGGTGACCCACATGTACTGCTGGCGCTTCATCTTGATCAGCACCACGGTGCCGAGCATCAGCGCGATACCGGCCAGCATCTGGTTGGAGATGCCGAACAGCGGCCACAAGGTGTTGATGCCACCCAGCGGGTCGATCACGCCCTGGTACAGCAGGTAGCCCCACAACGCCACACAGCCGGCGGTAGCGAGCAGGTTGGCGCCCCACGACTCGGTGCGCTTGAGCGCCGGCACGAACGAGCCCAGCAGGTCCTGCAGCATGAAGCGCCCGGCACGCGTACCAGCGTCTACCGCAGTGAGGATGAACAGGGCTTCGAACAGGATCGCGAAGTGGTACCAGAACGCCATGGTGTTTTCACCCGGCAGTACCTGGTGCAGGATCTGTGCGATACCCACCGCCAGGGTCGGCGCACCACCGGCACGGGCCAGCACGGTGTGCTCGCCGATGTCCCGGGCGACCGCCTCGAGCTGCTCGGGGGTGATGGCAAAGCCCCAACTGCTGACTGTCTGCGCCACCGACACCACGTCGGCACCGACCACCGCGGCCGGGCTGTTCATAGCGAAGTACACGCCCGGCTCGATCACCGAGGCGGCAACCATGGCCATGATCGCGACGAACGACTCCATCAGCATGCCGCCATAGCCGATGTAGCGGGCGTTGACTTCGTTGTCCAGCAGCTTGGGCGTGGTGCCCGAGGAGATCAGCGCATGGAAGCCCGATACCGCGCCACAGGCGATGGTAATGAACAGGAACGGGAACAGGGTGCCCTTCCACACCGGGCCGGTGCCGTCGGTGAACTGGGTCAGCGCCGGCATCTTCAGCTCGGGCGCCAGCACCAGGATGCCGATGGCCAGGGCAATGATGGTACCGATCTTAAGGAAGGTGGAGAGGTAGTCACGCGGCGCCAGCACCAGCCATACCGGCAGCACGGCGGCGACGAAGCCATAGCCCACCAGCATCCAGGTGATCTGCACGCCGGTGAAGGTGAACGCCGGGCCCCACACCGGATCGGCGGCCACCAGGCCCCCCAGCCAGATGGACAGCAACAGCAGCACCACACCGATCAGCGAGATCTCGCCGATGCGGCCCGGGCGGATATAACGCATGTAAACGCCCATGAACATCGCGATGGGGATGGTCGCCATCACCGTGAACATGCCCCATGGGCTTTCGGCCAGGGCCTTGACCACGATCAGCGCCAGCACCGCAAGGATGATGATCATGATCAGGAAGCAGCCGAACAGGGCGATGGTGCCCGGAATGCGGCCCATTTCCTCACGCACCATGTCGCCCAGCGAGCGACCGTTGCGGCGGGTGGACAGGAACAGGATCATGAAGTCCTGCACTGCACCGGCCAGTACCACGCCGGCAATCAGCCAGAGCGTACCGGGCAGATAGCCCATCTGCGCAGCCAGTACCGGGCCCACCAGCGGGCCAGCGCCGGCGATGGCCGCGAAGTGGTGACCGAACAGGATGTGCTTGTTGGTCGGCACGTAGTCCAGACCATCGTTGTTGAGCACCGCCGGGGTGGCCCGGCGCGGGTCCAGCTGCATCACCTTGGTGGCGATGAACAGACTGTAGTAACGGTAGGCGACCAGGTAGAGGGCTACCGAGGCAACCACAATCCACAAGGCGTTGATCGCTTCGCCACGGCGCAGGGCAACCACACCCAGCGCACAGGCCCCCAGGACTGCCAGCAGCAGCCATGGTATATGGCGTAGCAGGCTATTATTGTTGTTCATGGTTTGCTTCCAGCTAGTGGATATGAAAGACCGCCCATCGAGTCTAGGGCGAGTCTTGGCGCATTGCCATACTTGCTTTGGTCTAGAGCCTGCAGCCCCGCCCACAGTCTCGTTATGCGCGTTCGCGATCATGCTGGCAAGCCCTGAGCTATAGTCAGTCAGGTTCCAGCCAGGTTCTACTGCAAAGGGCCTCCACCATGAGCGATCACCCAGAACGCCGGCGCTTCCAGCGCATACCCTTCGATGCACCGACCGAACTGCTCCAGGGCGAACGACGCTGGCCGGTCAACCTGCTCGACCTGTCGCTCAAGGGCCTGCTGATCGAGGCGCCCAAGGCCTGGGACGCCGACCTCGAGCGGCCGTTCGCTGCGCAGATACGCCTGGGTGAAGAGGCGTTTGTCACCATGACGGTGGAACTGCGCCATGTCGACGACACCCAGCTGGGGTTTATCTGCGAGCACATCGACCTCGATTCGCTGGAGCACCTGTGCCGCCTGGTGGAGCTCAACCTGGCCGATCGCACCGAACTGGAGCGCGAATTCCATCAACTCATCGACATTTGAAATCTTTTAGCCCGCTACCGACCTGACCCCGCCCCGCCTTCCTGTCCACCCAGACAGCTTTCAAACAGCCGTTCATGCCACCGGACCCAGCCCTGGCGGGCCTGGTGCTGCGTGTTGGAACGATAACTGCATCCACGCCTGCACCCAAACCAATGACCTGACTGTTCCTGTGCCAATCTAAAAATTGTATACAATTGTTCTGGCAATGAATGGCACGAGTTGTCTACAGTAGCGCCACAACAATAAAACAGAGAACCTGCTCCCATGACTACGTCCTCCCCCGACACGTCCACGGCATCACGTCCTGAAGACGAGAACCTGGGGCTCGGCGCCAACCTGGCGTACGGGCTGCAACACGTACTCACCATGTACGGCGGTATCGTCGCGGTACCGCTGATTCTCGGCCAGGCGGCCGGCCTGGGCCCGGCCGACATCGGCCTGCTGATTGCCGCATCGCTGTTTGCCGGTGGCCTGGCAACCCTGCTGCAGACCCTGGGCCTGCCGTTCTTCGGTTGCCAGTTGCCGCTGGTACAGGGCGTTTCGTTTGCCGGCGTGGCCACCATGGGCGCGATTCTCAGCAGCGAGGGCGGCGGCGGCCTGCCGGGGGTGCTGGGCGCGGTGATGGCGGCCTCGTTGATCGGGTTTCTGATCACCCCGGTGTTCTCGCGCATCACCAAGTTCTTCCCGCCACTGGTGACCGGCATCGTGATCACCACCATCGGCCTGACCCTGATGCCGGTCGCGGCGCGCTGGGTCATGGGCGGCAACAGCAAGGCACCGGACTTCGGCAGCATGTCCAACATCGGCCTGGCGGCGGTGACCTTCCTGATCGTGCTGATACTGAGCAAGCTGGGCAGCGCGGCGATCTCGCGGCTGTCGATCCTGCTGGCGATGGTGTTCGGCACCCTGATCGCCTGGTCGCTGGGCATGGCTGATTTCAGCAAGGTGCTCGAAGGTCCACTGGTGGCCTTCCCTACCCCGTTCCACTTCGGCATGCCGACCTTCCATATCGCGGCCATCCTGTCGATGTGCATCGTGATCATGGTGACCCTGGTGGAAACCTCGGCCGACATCCTCGCGGTAGGTGAGATCATCGACACCAAGGTCGACTCCAAGCGCCTGGGCGATGGCCTGCGTGCCGACATGGCCTCGAGCATCCTGGCGCCGATCTTCGGTTCGTTCACCCAGAGCGCATTCGCCCAGAACGTCGGCCTGGTGGCCGTGACCGGGGTGAAGAGCCGCTACGTGGTGGCTACCGGTGGCGTGATCCTGGTGGTGCTGGGCCTGCTGCCGATCATGGGCCGGGTGATTGCCGCCGTACCGACCTCGGTACTGGGTGGCGCGGGGATCGTGCTGTTCGGCACCGTGGCGGCCAGTGGTATCCGCACGCTGTCCAAGGTGGACTACCGCAACAACATGAACCTGATCATCGTGGCCGCCTCACTGGGCTTCGGCATGATCCCGATTGCCGCGCCCAACTTCTACGCGCAGTTCCCGAACTGGTTCGAGACCATCTTCCACTCCGGCATCAGCTCGTCGGCGATCATGGCGATTCTGCTGAACCTGGTGTTCAACCACTTCAAGACCGGCAACTCCGATCATCAGTCGGTGTTCGTGGCCGCCTCCGAGCGCACGCTGAACTACTCGGACATTTCCGGGCTGCGTGACGGCGACTACTTCGAAGACGGCAAGCTGTTCGATGCCGAGGGCAAGGAGATTCCGTTGCTGGAGAAGGATGAGCATGGGGGGCAGGTAGTGAGGCGAGAGACGGTGGCTGAGCATTGATAGTGCTCGGTTGATGAGGAAGGGCTGGTGACGTGCACCGGCCCTTTTTGTGTGTGCCTGTTGGCCATCGGAAAGCGACTGAATGTGGGGGCACCGAGACGGGAAGGCCTGACGGCACAAGCATGGTCTCTCTGTGATCATCCTCGCCCTCGATACCCCTGCAAAGGACGCACACATGGCACGTATGCCCGGCCACCCTGTTGTTCCTCGTACCGCTCGCCTGCTGGACGCGGCCCTGACCGTCATGGGCTGCATGCCGGCAACGCGCCGGCCGACAGTGCCGACCTATCCCAGGCGCTGGCGTCGATGCTGAGTCCGGCCTGGTTCATCACGTCCATGGCACCGCAGCCAATGTGGCCGATGTCACACAGGTCGCCGAGCTGTTGCATGGCGAAGAAAGCACGGTGTATGCAGACGCCGGATACACCGGTGTCGAGAAGCGCGAAGAGCATGAAAGTCGTGAGTAATCTGGCAAGTCGCCGCGCGCCGCAGCACGTATTCCAAGCTGAACAAACGCAGCCTGCTTTACAAAGCCAAGCGCAAAATTGAGTACTGCAAAGCTCAGACACGGGCCAAGGTTGAGCATCCGTTTCGGGTGATCAAACGGCAACTTGGTTACGTGAAAGTGCGCTTTCGAGGGCTGATGAAGAACACGGCTCAGTTGACCACGCTGTTCGCTCTGTCGAACCTGTGGATGGCTCGAAAAAAGCTAATGAGTATGGGCGAGTTACGCGCGTAACACGGAAGAACGGGCGACAAAGCCCTCAAAACGCTGTGCCTGGGACTTTCTTTCGGCAATCAGCGCCACGCGCCGCAGAATGCTTGGCCGGCCGCCGCTTTTCGGCAAGTTGATCGGAGTATCCTTAGGTGATCCCGATAACAACCGCCAAGCTTCGGAACAGGATTACCAGCCATATCCTTTAAGGTACCCGTAATATCACTATTCTTGAAATTATTAAGAATATTGTCAATTTTTCCGACAGCTCTTTTTTGGCCTTGACTCAGCGTAGCCAGAGTGTCTGCAGCCCCTTTTGCACCGTCAAGCTTTAACTAAAACGAACTCCAATAGCGTATCAGGGTCTGAAATCGTACTTAGGAAGTACTTGGCCGATTTTCTAGACTCAGCCGGGAATAGCTCTCCGGCAGTCATAGCCAGGGCAGAAAAATCCGCAATACAATCCATGTCAGGCACTCTTTTATCTCCAATGACTTTAAACCCCTCGATTCCGAGTACGGCTGCATCGTGTTCATCGCAAAAAACTAGTAATTTATGCCCATCAATTAAGTTAAATAACGGCGTTTCACCCCAAAACCTAGTGGGCTCCGGCCCCGCACCCAGAAATATAAATTCGTTCATTACATTTAGTCCCATGGCGCGACCCAATTTTTATCATTTTTATCCGATACCTGCACGATCGCACCAGTCCGGTCATTCCGCACAACGTAAGAACCATCTTTGGCTACATAACCAGTTGCGGGATCATTGAGTCTGGTACCAGAAGCCGGATCGAAATCTCGCCATCCAAATATTGCATCACCCCTCTACAATCGACAGGCATTGATCAGACACAATAAGACTAAGTCCACAACCACCAAAATTCAGGTATATCCCAACGTAACCTTCGTCAACATTCTTAATTCTGTACCCGTACACGGCCAAAATCTCTAACCCCAAAAATCATCTAGACCATTTAACGATCTAATCGGGTAGGCAAAATCATCACTAATTGCTGACAACTCTAGCCATTGCCCTGGCCGAGCGCGCGGTACTCGCTTTCGCTATAGCTGTAGGTGAAGTTCCACCAGCCCCACGGCAGGTTGTAAAACAGCACGCCGTTCTTCGAACCGACAGCGTGGTCACTGACCACATCGTGGCCACCGCGCAGCACCAGTTGGTCGGCCAGGCCCAGCGGGCTGTCCCATTCGAAGCCCAGGTTGACCTGCTGCTCGCTGGTGCTCTTCTGCCCGTTGTTGTTGCGCGAGATCGCTGCGCGCCAGGGTTTCTGTGCGGTATTGCGCACCAGCACGGTACTGCCTCCTACGGCAGCACCGGGGCTCAGTTCCATCTGTGCTTTGTTCGACAACAAGCGATTGAGCTGGTCGACCATCTGTTCGATTTCACGCAGGTTGACCGGTTCGCCTTCACGGCCAGGAAAGGTCATGCCCAGCTCGCGTGCGGACAGTTGACTGTCATCGGCACCGCGCAGACCTTCCAGTCGCCCTTCCACCACCAGCACCTGCAGGTGTCCTGAGGACAGGTCCTGTTGCGGCAGGTAGGCGCGGCTGGTCACCCAGCCCTTGTCGATGTAGAGGTTGGTGATGGCTTTGAGCACTTCATTGAGCTGGGTAACGCCCAGGCACTGGCCGATGTAGGGCTGCAGCACGCGGCTGCGCTGGGCGCTCGAGAGGCTGTCGGTGCCCTTGAGCTCGATGGTGTCGATCTGAAAGCAGCGGGCATCGGCCGGCGCCGGTGCAGTCTGGGTAGGGGCGGTGCTGCCAGGCAGCTCCTTGAGTTCCTGCAGTCGCCGCTGCTGCTCTTCAAGCAACCGCCCCTGACGCTCGCGAATCAGTTCCTGGTCACCCGGCAAGCTTGCGGCCGATACAGGGCCAGCAAGGATGCCCAACAACAGCCAGAAGCAGGACAGCTTTGTGCCAGACACCAAAAACGCCATCTTCCCATCCCTGGAAGCAAAAAACGAAGGCGCGATAGTAGAGAGACAGAACTATGGCGTCAATTTGCCATCATGGCAAATTGATTACATTTTATTCAAACAACGCATCCAACGCCTGCTCCAGGCGCGTCACCGCAATCACCTGCAGCCCCGGCGGCGCTTCCTTGGGCGCGTTGCCCTTGGGCACGATGGCGCGCTTGAAGCCGTGCTTGGCGGCCTCCTTCAGGCGCTCCTGCCCGCTCGGCACCGGGCGCACTTCACCGGACAGGCCCACCTCGCCGAACACCAGCAGGTCGTGTGGCAGCGGGCGGTTGCGCAGGCTCGACATCACCGCCGCCATCAAGGCCAGGTCCGACGCGGTCTCCAGTACCTTGACCCCGCCCACCACGTTTAGGAACACATCCTGGTCGTGGGTGGGGATGCCGCCATGGCGATGCAGCACCGCCAGCAACATGGCCAGGCGGTTCTGGTCCAGGCCCAGGGTCACACGGCGCGGGTTGGCCATGTGGCTTTCATCCACCAGCGCCTGCACCTCCACCAGCATCGGCCGGGTACCTTCCCAGGTGGCCATCACCACGCTGCCCGGCACTTCCTCCTGTGCACGGGTCAGGAAGATCGCCGACGGGTTGGAGACTTCCTTGAGGCCGCGGTCGGTCATGCCGAACACGCCCAGCTCGTTGACCGCACCAAAGCGGTTCTTCACCGCGCGCAGCAGGCGCAGGCGACCGTCGGACTCGCCCTCGAAATACAGCACGGTGTCGACCATGTGTTCCAGTACCCGCGGCCCGGCCAACGCGCCCTCCTTGGTCACGTGGCCGACCAGGAAGATCGCCGTGCCGCTCTGCTTGGCATAGCGCACCAGCAAGGCGGCACTCTCGCGTACCTGCGACACGCCACCGGGCGCCGACTGCAACTGTTCGGTGAAGATGGTCTGGATGGAGTCGATCACCATCACCTTGGGCTTTTCGACCCGCGCGGTGGCAATGATGGTTTCGATGCAGGTCTCGGTCATCACCCGCAACTGATCCTGCGGCAGGCCCAGGCGACGGGCACGCATGGCCACCTGCTGCTGGGATTCTTCCCCGGTGACGTACAGCGCCGGCATGCGCGTGGCAATGTTGCACAGGGTCTGCAGCAGGATGGTGGACTTGCCGATGCCCGGGTCACCACCAATCAGCACCACCGATCCATCGACCAGGCCGCCACCGAGCACGCGGTCCAGCTCGGCGCTGGCGGTGCTGAAACGCGGGATCTCCTCGACACTGACCTCGGCCAGGGTCTTGATCTGCGCCTGTTGCCCGGCCCAGCCGGTGCGCCCGGCAGGCGCCGCGGCGGCGCCACTTTCGATCATGGTCTCGACCAGGGTGTTCCACGCGCCGCATTCGCCGCACTGGCCCGCCCACTTGGGAAAGGTCGCGCCGCACTCGGTGCAGCCGTACATGCGCTTGGCCTTGGCCATGGGGCAGTCTCCTGGAAAAAGGGGCCATGATAGCCGAGCCGAACCAGCTGCGGGGCGCCGCCTGGGCGACAAAACTATTCGGCATAGCCGGGGTCTTTTACTGCAACGCGGAGCATGAAGCGCATAGCTGATTTACACTGCGATGACCAATCTCATCTGTTACAGGGAATAAACCATGGGCGTGATCAGTGAATTCAAGGCCTTCGCGGTCAAGGGCAACGTGGTCGACATGGCCGTCGGTATCATCATCGGCGCCGCGTTCGGCAAAATCGTTTCATCGTTTGTTGGCGATGTGGTGATGCCACCCCTGGGCCTGCTGATCGGTGGAGTGGACTTCAGTGATCTGGCGGTGGTGCTCAAGGCGGCCGAGGGCGACGCGCCGGCGGTGGTGCTGGCCTATGGCAAGTTCATCCAGACGGTGATCGACTTTCTGATCGTGGCCTTCGCGATCTTCATGGGCGTGAAGGTGATCAACCGCCTCAAGCGCGAAGAAGCGGTGGCCCCGACCCTGCCGCCGGTACCCACCAAGGAAGAAGAACTGCTGGGCGAAATCCGCGACCTGCTCAAGGCGCAGAACCAGCAGCCCTGAACCGGGCCTGCCTGACCGTAACGGCGCCTTCGGGCGCCGTTGTGCTGTCTACCAGTAGTTTTCCACCGCCACCTGGCCCGGCCGGCGGCTGAGGCTCAGCTGAAGATCACGTGCCTTGAGCACCTGGCGGGTGTCGTCGATCATCTGCGGGTTGCCGCAGAGCATCACCCGCGAATGTTCGGGGGTCAGCGCCAGGCCGGCCGCACGCTCCAGTTCGCCGTTCTCGATCAGGGTGGTGATACGCCCGTTCAGCGCACCCGGGTGTTGCTCGCGGGTGACCACCGGAATGAACTGCAGCTTGCCCGCATGTTCGGCCAGGTAGTCGCGCTGCTCCAGGCCGGCGATCTCCTGCTGATAGGCGAGCTCCCTGGCTTCGCGCACCGAATAGACCAGCTTGATGGTGTCGAACCGCTCCCAGGCTTCGAAGTCCTGCAGTATCGACATGAAGGGCGCAATACCGGTACCGGTCGCCAGCAACCACAGGTCCCGCCCGTCGGCGAAGCGATCAAGGGTCAGGAAACCGAACGCCTGGCGGTCGATCAACAGTTGGTCACCCTCGCGCAGCCGGCTCAGCTCACTGGTGAACTCGCCGCCGGGCACGACGATCGAGAAAAAGTCCAGGTACTCGTCGAACGGCGACGAGACCATCGAGTACGCCCGCCACACCACGCTGCCATCGGCACGGGTCACGCCCAGGCGAGCAAACTGGCCGGCCCGGAACCGAAAACCGGGATCACGGGTTACGCGCAGGCTGAACAGGTTGGGGGTCAGCGGCTGGACATCGAGCAGGGTCTGGCGGGTGAACTTCTCCGCACTGGCAGTCATGGTGTGCTCCACAATTCAGGTAAACACAGTGTCGCGCAAAGCTGACGGGATAAACACCGCCGCGATGTAATGGCATTACGCTCATGTGTTTCAACCACGTAACAAAACATGTAACGCGGGTTGTACAACCCTATTTTTATGTAGAGCACTGGAACATTTCTATAGCAAAAAAAACCTAGAACAACGTGCGACTTTTCCTACACTCGATCCAGGGTGACTAATTGTAAAGGTGCACGGAGGCTCAAATGCCATATTGGAAGCAGGAGCAGCTGCAACAACTGACGCAGGAGGAAAACCAGCAACAGATGTTTGCCACTGCACTGTCACTGGCCGAGCAACTGGACATGGAGTTTCTGGCATACCGCCTGAACGGCAGGACGGTCGCCGAAGGCCCGCAGGTCATGATGTTCAACAACTACCCGGCCGAATGGAACGAGCTCTACAAGAAGAACGAGTACGCGCGCATCGACCCGGTGCTTGTGCATTGCCATCATTCGAACATGCCGGTGCTGTGGTCCCCGCAGTTGTACAAGCAAGCCCCCGAGTTGCGACAGACGGCGTGCGAACATGGCCTGTGCCATGGTTGGAGCCAGGGCACCCAAGACCTGCGCGGCAACGAAAGCGTGCTGTGCGTATCACGCCGGCAGGGCGAAGTGAGCATGGCGGAACTGTACGAAAAGTCGGCCCAGACCCTGTGGCTGTGCAACCTGCTGCACACCCTGATGGTTGCCAAGTTGCATCCGCCCAAGGCCCGCGTGCAGGCACTCTCGCCCCGGGAACGCGAGGTGCTGCAGTGGACCGCTGCCGGCAAGACCGCCGAAGACATCAGTTGCATCCTCACGCTGTCCAGAAGCACGGTCAATTTTCATATCCGCAGCATCACCAGCAAACTCAACACCACCAACAAGACCAGCGCGGTCGCCATCGCCACCCAGTACGGGTTGATCTGAGGTTCTGCTCGCCAACACCCCCCTCCCCACCTGCAAAAACGCTGTAGAATCTGCGCCCGTCCAGCGCCAAGCCCCAGCGCGCGCGCCAAAGCCCAGAGCCCTACGCCATGCCCCTGTTGATCACCCCCTTCGCCGAGCTCGAGCTGCTTCGCCAGCCCGAATACGCCAACGACCCCTTGCAGGCCTTCGACGCGGCCGACGAGTACCTGCTCGAACACCTGGCCGCGCAGGCGCTGCCTGCCACGAGCCGGGTACTGGTACTCAACGACAGCTTCGGCGCACTGGCCATCAGCCTGCGCGCCCATGCCCAGGTGCTGGGCAGCGGCGACTCCTACCTGGCCCGGCTGGCACTGGAGAAGAACCTGGTGCGCAATGGCCAGGCATTCGACAGTGTGCCCTTCATCGCCGCCAGCCAGCATTGGCAGGGGCCGTTCGACCGGGTGCTGGTGCGCGTACCCAAGACCCTGGCGCTGCTCGAAGAGCAGTTGATCCGGCTGCAGGGCCAGTTGGCACCCGGCGCGCAGGTAATCGCCGGGGCGATGATCAAGCACCTGCCACGGGCAGCCGGCGACCTGCTGGAGAAGTACATCGGCCCGGTGCAGGCATCGCTGGCGCGCAAGAAGGCGCGCCTGCTGATCGCCACGGCCGAGCCCAGGGCGGCGGCAGCCTCGCCCTACCCCACCCGTTATCAGCTGGAGCAACCACCGCTGGAGCTGGTGAACCACGCCAATGTGTTCTGCCGCGAAGGGCTGGATATCGGTACCCGTGCCTTCCTGCCACATCTGCCCCGCGACCTGGGCGATGCGCGGGTGGCCGACCTTGGCTGCGGCAACGGCGTGCTGGGCATCGTCAGCGCGCTGGCCAACCCGCAGGCGCACTACACCCTGGTGGACGAGTCGTACATGGCGGTGCAGTCGGCCGAGCAGAACTGGCAGGCGGCGCTGGGCGAGCGAGCCGTGACGGTGCGCGCCGACGACGGGCTGGCCGGGCAGGCACCGCAGTCCCTGGACGTGGTGCTGTGCAACCCGCCGTTTCACCAGCAGCAGGTAGTGGGGGACTTTCTCGCCTGGCGCATGTTCCAGCAGGCACGCGAGGCACTGGTGGTGGGCGGGGCGCTGTACATCGTGGGCAATCGGCACCTGGGCTATCACAGCAAGCTGGCGCGATTGTTCCGGGGAGTGGAGCAGGTGGCAGCCACGCCGAAGTTCGTGGTGCTCAAGGCGCGCAAGTAGGCCGGGTACGGAGCCGACACCTTCGCCGGCAAGCGGCTCCTGCGCCAGGCGGCCGGAACAGGCAAAAAAAACCCTGCGCAGCTCACGCGGCGCAGGGTGTAAACCCGCCCAGGGCGGGATGGGAAATACCTTGGCTCAGTGGGTACTCAAGCCCGCCGCCGCCATGAACATCCGCATCAGCCAGGCCACCACGGCCAGGCTTGCCACGCTCACTGCCCAGATCAGCAGCAGCCAGCCCAGGCGCTGCATCAGCGGCTTTTTCTCCGGTTCGAAGGTGTCTTTGCCAGTCATTGCCAGGCCCTCCTAGTGATAGCCGTCGTCGTGGGTCACCTTGCCGCGGAACACGTAGTAGCTCCAGAAGGTGTAGCCCAGGATGAACGGGATGATGAACAGCGTGCCCACCAGCATGAAGCCCTGGCTCTGCGGCGGCGCTGCGGCGTCCCAGATCGAGATCGACGGCGGGATGATGTTCGGCCACAGGCTGATGCCCAGCCCGCTGTAGCCCAGGAAGATCAGCACCAACGTCAGCAGGAACGGGGTGTAGTGGGCATGGCGTGCCACCGCCCGCACCAGCCCGTACAAAGTGACCAGCACCAGGATCGGCACCGGCAGGAACCAGAACAGGTTGGGCAGGCTGAACCAGCGCGTGGCGATGTCCGGATGCGCCAGCGGCGTCCAGATACTCACCACACCGGTCACGGCCAGCAGCACGAAGGCCAGTGGGCGTGCCAGGTCATGCATCTTGCTCTGCAACGGGCCTTCGGTCTTCATGATCAGCCAGGTGCAGCCGAGCAAGGCATAGGCCACGATCAGCCCCACCCCGCAGAACAGGCTGAACGGCGTCAGCCAGTCCAGCGAGCCGCCTGCGTAGTTGCGTTCGACCACCTTGAAGCCTTCGATGAATGCGCCCAGTGCCACGCCCTGGAAGAAGGTTGCGGCCAGCGAGCCGCCGATGAACGCCTTGTCCCACAGGTGGCGCTTGTCGGCCTTGGCCTTGAAGCGGAACTCGAAGGCCACGCCACGGAAGATCAGCCCCATCAGCATCAGCATCAACGGCAGGTACAGCGCCGAGAGCACCACCGCATAGGCCAGCGGGAAGGCGCCGAACAGCGCCGCCCCGCCCAGCACCAGCCAGGTCTCGTTGCCGTCCCAGACCGGGGCGACGGTGTTCATCATCACATCGCGGTCGCGCTCGCCCTTGACGAAGGGAAACAGGATGCCAATGCCCAGGTCGAAGCCGTCCATCACCACGTACATCATGATGCCGAAGATGATGATCACGGCCCAGATAAGCGGAAGATCAATACCCATGAGTCAGTTCCCCTTGCTCAGGCTGGCGTGGTCGTCGGCATGGTCGTCGTCGGCAGCCGACAACGGCCGCGCCGGGGTGCGTTGCTGGCCAGGCCCGCCATGGGTCGGCTGGTCGCCCTCGCCGGTTTCCGGCCCCTTGCGCACCAGACGCATCATGTAGCCGAGCCCCGCGCCGAACAGCGCGAAGTACACCACCACGAACATCACCAGGGTGATGCCCAGTTGCGCATAGCTGTGGTTGGACACGCCATCGGCGGTACGCATCAGCCCGTACACCACCCACGGCTGGCGACCGACCTCGGTGGTGAACCAGCCGGCCAGGATCGCGATCAGCCCGGACGGGCCCATCCACAGGGTCAGGTAGAGGAACGGGCGCGAGCTGTACAGGGTGCCGCGCTTGCGCAGCCACAGGCTCCACAGGCCCACGGCGATCATCAGCATGCCCAGCCCGACCATGATGCGGAACGACCAGAACACCACGGTGGAGTTGGGCCGGTCTTCAGGCGGGAACTCCTTCATCGCCGGCACCTGCTTGTCCAGGCTGTGGGTCAGGATCAGGCTGCCCAGCGCCGGGATCTCCAGCTTGAAGTGGGTGGTCTCGTTCTTCATGTCGGGGATGCCGAACAGGATCAGCGGGGTCGGCTCGTCGCCGACGTTTTCCCAGTGGCCTTCGATGGCGGCGATCTTCACCGGCTGGTGCTTGAGGGTGTTGAGCCCGTGGAAATCACCGATCACCGCCTGCACCGGCGCCACGATCAGCGCCATCCACATGGCCATCGAGAGCATCTTGCGAATCGCCGGGTTGTCCTTGCCGCGCAGCAGGTGCCAGGCGGCCGAGGCGCCGACGAAGAAGGCCGTGGCCACGAATGCTGCCGTGGCCATGTGCGCCAGGCGGTAAGGGAAGGACGGGTTGAAGATCACCGCGAACCAGTCGACCGGGATCACCACGCCGTTGACGATTTCATAACCTTGCGGGGTCTGCATCCAGCTGTTGGACGCCAGGATCCAGAAGGTGGAGATCAGCGTGCCGACGGCGACCATGATGGTGGCGAAGAAGTGCAGGCCGCGCCCGACCTTGTTCCAGCCGAACAGCATGACCCCCAGAAAGCCCGCTTCGAGGAAGAACGCGGTGAGCACCTCATAGGTCAGCAACGGCCCGGTGATCGAGCCGGCGAAGTCCGAGAAGCGGCTCCAGTTGGTGCCGAACTGGTACGCCATGACCAGGCCGGAGACCACGCCCATGCCGAAGTTGACGGCAAAGATCTTCGACCAGAAGTGGTACAGGTCGCGATAGACGCTGTTGTGGGTCTTGAGCCACAGGCCTTCGAGCACCGCCAGGTAACTCGCCAGGCCGATGGTGATGGCCGGGAACAGGATGTGGAAAGAGATCGTAAACGCAAACTGGATTCGGGCGAGATCTAGAGCCTCTAATCCGAACATAGTGCTTCCTCTGTCAGGTTATCCGGCGTCAGGGTCACGGCCTTGGCGCCAACTGCCCCTACGTCATTGAGTGCGGCGAGTTGGAATTGTTCTGAAAACTTGCAATCGCAGGGAATTCGGCCCTCCGGCCACATCGTTGCATTTGAAACAGTTGCAAAAACAACAATTGATCCAGGTCAACGATTGCCTGAAAGCATAGTCCTGAACGGGCCGTATGGTTGTGTGGTGGTTTGCCGCGTGACCGGTTGCCTCACCCCCTTTACGCACACACGAATCGGTGCGCCTACCGCACAGGGATGACGGCTTTCGCAACCTGCTGTTACAAACTGGTGATAATCTGCCCCGCCGCCCCCGCAAAGGCTCTGTATCGCACATGTCAGACCATGCCCCGCTCCTGCTGCGCCATCACCGCCCCTTCCTGGCGTTCTGGTGCGCGCGAATTTTCACTGCCAGCGGCTTCCAGATGCTCACCGTGGCCATCGGCTGGCACCTCTATCAGCTGACCGGCAACGTGCTCGACCTGGGCCTGGTGGGCCTGGTGGAATTCGCCCCGCGGGTGCTGTTCATGCTGCACACCGGGCATGTGGCCGACCGCTATGACCGGCGCCGGGTGGCAGCGCTGTGCCAGTTCGCCCAGGCGCTGATCGCCCTGGCGCTGGTGGTGGGCAGCAGCACCCACAGCGTGACCCGCGAACTGATCTTCGTGCTGGCGTTCCTGCTGGGCAGTGCGCGCTCTTTCGAGATGCCGGCCACCCAGGCGTTGCTGCCCAACGTGGTGCCCTCGGCGCTGTTCCCGCGGGCAGTGGCCGCGTCGGCCTCGGCCATGCAGTCGGCGACCATCGTCGCGCCGGCGCTGGGGGGCTTTCTGTATGCGTTTGGCAGCGTGTGGGTGTATGGCCCGACCGTGGTGCTGTACGTGATCGCCTGCTGCCTGACCTTGCGCCTGAGCGCCGCCCGCCAGCCGGCCAACCGGGGCCGGGCGAGCCTGGAATCGCTGCTGGCGGGCATTCGCTTCATTCGCAGCCGCCCGGACGTACTCGGCGCGGTGTCGCTGGACCTGTTCGCCGTGCTGCTGGGCGGCGCCACGGCGTTGCTGCCGGTGTTCGCCAAGGACATCCTGCTGACCGGCCCGTGGGGCCTGGGCCTGTTGCGCTCGGCGCCGGCGGTGGGGGCGCTGCTGATGTCGGTGTGGCTGGCGCGCTTCCCCATCGAGCGCAGGGTCGGGCGGGTGATGTTCACGGCGGTAGGGGTCTTTGGCGTGGCGACCATTGCCTTCGGCCTGTCGACCTCGTTCTGGTTCTCGCTGGCGGTGCTGGCGGTGCTGGGCGCGGCTGACATGATCAGCATGGTGATCCGCAGCGCGTTCGTGCAACTGGAGACGCCGGACGAGATGCGTGGTCGGGTAAGCGCGGTGAACGGGTTGTTCATCGGCGCCTCGAACCAGCTGGGCGAGTTCGAGTCCGGGGTCACGGCGCACTGGTTCGGCACCGTGCCGGCGGTGGTGCTGGGCGGGGTGGGCACGCTGGTGGTGACGGGCGTGTGGATCAAGCTGTTCCCGACGCTGGCGGGGCGCGATCACATGCATACCCAGAAAAAGGGCTGACCGCGCGTACCCAATCGTGGGTCAAGCTTGCTCCCACAAGGGCCTCACTGAATCTGTGGGGGCGGGATTGACCCGCAATGAGGCCAGCCAGATCAAAGCATCAGGGTCATCTGCCGCTCATACCCCACCCGCCCGCGATACCCCTCGCCGCTGTCCACCCACCCCGCCGCGCGGTACAGCCTCAACGCCGCCTGATTGTCGGTATCCACCGACAGTTGCAGGCAACGCACCTGCGGCCACACTTCGCGCACCCGCGCCGGCAGCGCCGCCAGGCACCAGCGGCCAAGCCCCTGCCCCTGCGCCCGCCAGTCCACCTGCAGGGCATGCAAGGTGGCCGCATCATGGCGGGCCCACGGCGGCAGGTGTGCACCACGCTTGAGCAGCAGGAAGCCCTGCGGCACGCCCCCCACCAGCAGCGCCAGCCCGCGCACATCGTCGCCGGGCCGGTTCAGCAGGGTATGCAGCGCACCCTCGATGTCACCGCAAAACGCCCGCTGCGCCGCCAGCACCTCGATGCCGGGCAGGCCTGCGCGCTGGGCCGGGGTCAGCGCATCGTAGTGAATCAGCTGCACGGTCATGGTCCTGGTCCAAAAGTGGCGGTCTTGCTGATATGATGCGCGGCTTTTTTGCGGCCCATTCAAAAATCACTCAGTCCGGCACCCCGTGTCCGGTACAGTCTGTGCTTTGCTGATGGGGTCGAACATTCAAGGCGCCGCAGTGCGCCACGGGGAGCTGGCATGCTGGAAAGGCTGTTTCAACTGAAAGCGCACAATACCAACGTGCGCACCGAAATCCTGGCGGGGGTCACCACCTTCCTGGCCATGGCCTACATCCTGTTCGTCAACCCGAGCATCCTCGGCGAGACCGGCATGGACAAGGGCGCGATCTTCGTCGCCACGTGCCTGGCTGCCGCCATCGGTTCGGCGGTGATGGGGCTGATCGCCAACTACCCGATCGCGCTGGCGCCGGGCATGGGCCTGAACGCCTTCTTCACCTACACCGTGGTGCTGCACATGGGCCACACCTGGCAGGTGGCACTGGGGGCGGTATTCATTTCGGCGGTGCTGTTCTTCCTGCTGTCGATCTTTCGCATCCGCGAATGGATCGTCAACAGCATTCCGCTGCCGCTGCGTTCGGCAATTGCCGCCGGCATCGGCCTGTTCCTGGCGCTGATCGCCCTGCACAACGCCGGCATCGTGGTCGACAACCCGGCCACCCTGGTGGGCCTGGGCGACCTGCGCAACCCGGCACCGGTACTGGCCACCCTGGGCTTCTTCCTGATCGTCGCGCTCGAGGCGATGAAGGTACGCGGCGCCGTGCTGATCGGCATCCTGGCGGTCACCGTCGCCTCCATCGGCCTGGGCTACACCCCGTTCAACGGCATCGTGTCGATGCCGCCCTCGCTGGCCCCGACCTTCCTGCAGCTGGACATCAAGGGCGCACTGGATGTCGGCCTGATCAGCGTGATCTTCGCCTTCCTGTTCGTCGACCTGTTCGACAACTCCGGCACCCTGATCGGCGTGGCCAAGCGCGCCGGGCTGATGGGCAAGGACGGCCACATGCCGAAGATGGGCCGCGCCCTGATCGCCGACAGCACCGCGGCCATGGCCGGCTCGCTGCTGGGCACCTCGACCACCACCAGCTATATCGAATCGGCGGCCGGCGTGAGTGCCGGCGGACGCACCGGGCTGACCGCCATCGTGGTGGCTGGGCTGTTCCTGCTGGCACTGTTCTTCGCCCCGCTGGCCGGCAGCGTTCCGGCCTTCGCAACCGCGCCTGCACTGCTGTTCGTCGCCGTGCTGATGGCCTCGGGCCTGGCGGAAATCAACTGGGACGACGTGACCGAGGCCGCCCCGGTGGTGGTCACCGCGCTGGCCATGCCGCTGACCTATTCGATTGCCAACGGCATCGCCTTCGGCTTCATCTCCTGGACCGTGATCAAGCTGATCTCGGGCCGCCGGCATGAACTGAACTCGGCGCTGGTGGTGCTCTCCATCCTGTTCGTGATCAAGCTGGGCTGGTACGCCGCATGAGTTCCGTCTACGACCCGACTACCTACACCGCGCAGCTTGAGGCCAAGGTCGAGCGCCTGCGCGCACTGCTGGCGCCATTCGGCGCACCGGAGCCGGCGGTGTTCGACTCGCCGCGCGAGCATTACCGCCTGCGCGCCGAGTTTCGCCTGTGGCGCGAGAACGAGCAGCGTCACTACGCGATGTTCGCCCCGGGTGAAAAGCACCAGGCGATCCTGATCGACGACTTCCCCATCGCCAGCCAGCGCATCAACCAGTTGATGCCGCAGCTCAAGGCGGCGTGGCAGGCCAGTTCGGCGCTGAGCTTCAAACTGTTCCAGGTGGAGTTCCTGACCACCCTGGCGGGCGACGCGATGATCACCCTGTGCTACCACCGTCCACTGGACGAGCATTGGGAAGCCGCTGCCCGGCAACTGGCGACCGACCTGGGCGTGAGCATCATCGGGCGCTCCAAGGGCAAGCGCGTGGTGATCGGCCGTGACTATGCGGTTGAAGAGCTGGCCGTGGGCGGGCGCACTTTCCGCTATCGCCAGCCAGAAGGCGCGTTCACCCAGCCCAACGGCACGGTGAACCAGAAGATGCTCAACTGGGCCTACGAGGCCCTGGGCGAGCGCGAGGACGACCTGCTGGAGCTGTACTGCGGCAACGGCAACTTCACCCTGCCGCTGGCCACGCGGGTGCGCAAGGTGCTGGCCACCGAGATCAGCAAGACCTCGGTGAACGCCGCGCTGCACAACCTGGACGACAACGGCGTGGATAACGTGCGCCTGGTGCGCCTGTCGGCCGAAGAGCTGACCGAGGCCCTGAACGAGGTGCGGCCGTTCCGGCGCCTGGAAGGCATCGACCTGAAAAGCTATGCCTTTGGCAGCGTGTTCGTCGACCCGCCGCGCGCGGGCATGGACCCGGACACCTGCGAGCTGACCCGGCGCTTCGATAACATCCTGTACATCTCGTGCAACCCCGAGACACTGGCGGCGAACATCGAGCAGTTGAGCGATACGCACCGTATCGAGCGGTGTGCGCTGTTTGACCAGTTCCCGTATACGCACCATATGGAAAGCGGGGTGCTGCTGGTTCGGCGCTAGGCCCGGATCGGCGGTGTTCTATCGCGGGTCAAGCCCGCTCCCACAGGAATGTCACGGCTCTGAAGGGCAGTGGGGTACCTGTGAGAGCGGGCTTGATCCGCGATGGCCCTAATCTGAGTACATCAACAGCGGCACCACCTGGTCCGCGTCCGTCAACGCCCCATGGTGCCCGCGCCACTGGCTGGGGTGCTTCTCCTCCACGCTGCGAATGATCCCGCCGGCCCCGGTCGGAACCACGATCAGGTCCCCGATACGCCCCTCGGCCTGGCTCAGCATCACGTCCCCGAACAACCCCGCGCCAATCGCCTGGGCCTTGCTCAACACCCGGTATTCATCCCCCAGGCGGTTCTGCCAGCGCTCGTGCACGCGGTCCTGCTGATGCTCGTGGGTGTACAGGTAGCGCGCCCGGATGTCCCCGGCCATCGCCCGCACCCCGTCCTGCAAGGCACTGTCGGTATCGAAGTCATGCACCTGGGCGCGGTCCAGGTCGAGCATGCCGTGGTCGGCAATCACGAGCATGCGCGCCGAGCGCGGCAGGCGTCCGGCAATGTCGCGGGCCAGCTGATCGGCAATCTCCAGTTGCCTGCACCAGTCGGGCGAGCCCGGCCCATACAGGTGCCCGGCAAAGTCCAGGTCACCGAAATAGGCAAAGCAGAAGGCTGGCGCCTCCACCTCCAGTGCGCTACGCACCAGCTCGGGATAGGCATCGTAGGCCGGCGCGGCAAGGATGCCGCCGGCCTTGTAGATGGCACGGGTGAAGTCCGAGTCGGCAAAGCGCCCGAGCATGACCGTGCTGATCTGTACGCCCTGGGCGGCCGCGTCTTCCCAGGCGGTCTGCGGCACGATGAAGGAGGCCGCGACAGGCGCCGCGGTCGGCACGCTGCCCGTCTGCGCGGCCGCAGTGGTCCATGACAGCGGCGAGAACACCGAATGGGCATCCAGGGCGAAATCGCAGCCCACGATGCCATGCGCACCGCTGCCCATGCCGGAGGTCACGGCGGCCAGGCTGGCGGCAGTGGTGGCCGGGAAGCCGACCTTGAAATGGCTGTCGGGCTGCATCAGCGCGGCCAGGAACGGTGCATGCTCGGCGTGCGCCTTGAGCAGGTTCCAGCCCAAGCCGTCGATCAACAGCAGGCAGGTGGCTGTAGAGCGCTCGAGCCGGAACGGATTCCTGAAGCCCCTGGCGCCCAACCCGGCGAAAACCGACTGGGTCAGACTGGCCAGGCCCGGCCAGGTGTCGTGAACGTCCCGCATCTCTTCGAACTGCGCCGCCATGTCGCCCTCCGTGGTGCCGTGCAAAACAACAGGTTTAGCACAGCTTGTTCGATCAGCGAACAGAAACGATCAATGCACGGCCCGCCCCGATTGACCCTGTTAACCAGTCAGTACATTTTAGTCGTGACGCTCCCTCCCCCTGCCAAGAACAACAATGGAGTTTTACCGATGAGTTTGGCCTCCCCTTCCGGCATTCTCGCCGGCCTGATCGGCGCCGGCATCCAGGCCTCGCGTACCCCGGCCCTGCACGAGCACGAAGGCGCCGCCCAGGGCATCAACTACCTGTACCGGCTGATCGACCTGGACCAGCTGAAGCTGGACAGCAGCGCCCTCGAAGAACTGCTGACCGCGGCCGAGTACATGGGCTTTACCGGGCTCAACATCACCTTCCCGTGCAAGCAGGCGATCGTGCCCCTGCTCGACGAGCTGTCGCCCGAGGCGCGTGGTATCGGCGCGGTGAACACCGTGGTGCTCAAGGACGGTCGACGCATCGGCCACAACACCGACTGCCTGGGGTTTGCCGAGGGTTTCAGGCGTGGCCTGGGTGATGTTTCACGCCGTCATGTGGTGCAGATGGGGGCAGGCGGTGCGGGTGCCGCGGTGGCCCATGCGCTGCTCAGCGAAGGGGTGGGCCAGCTGACACTCTTCGATGTGGAGCCCGCCCGGGCCCAGGCACTGGCAGACAACCTCAACCAGCATTTCGAGGGCAGCCCGGCACGCTGCGGGCATGACCTGCAAGCGGCCATGGGCCAGGCCTGCGGGCTGGTCAACACCACCCCCATGGGCATGGCCAAGCTGCCGGGCATGCCGGTGCCCAGGGCTCTGCTGCGCGCCGAAATGTGGGTGGCCGAGATCGTGTACTTCCCGCTGGAGACCCAATTGCTGCGCGAGGCGCGGGCACTGGGATGCCGCACGCTCAACGGGGCCAACATGGCGGTGTTTCAGGCGGTGAAGGCCTTCGAGCTGTTCAGCGGCGTGGTGCCGGATGCACAGCGCATGATCGGGCACTTCAACAGCCTGGGGGATTGAACGCTTAGCCGGCACCTGTACAGGGTGGTCAACCCGCAGGTGCCGGCCCTGCCGGCGACTGGAGGCTCCCCGGCATCAGGCCTGCAGGTAGCGCAGCACCGACTCGCAGATCATCTCGCGGTGCTTGTCCTTGAGCGCCTTGTCCTCGAAATCCACCTGGAAGATCTCGCCAAAGGTGTGCCGGTTGGACACGCGATAGAAGCAGAACGAGCTGATCAGCAGGTGAACGTCCAGCGCCGTCAGGCCCTGGCGGAACACCCCCTCGGCAGCCCCGCGCTGGAGTATCTCGTCCAGCGCGGTGAGCACCGTCTTGTTCATCGAGCGGATCGCGGCCGACTGCTTGACGTACTCGCCGTGATGCATGTTTTCGTTGCACACGATACGCACGAAGTCGACGTTGCGATCATGGTGATCGAAGGTGAACTCGATCAGCCGGCGAATGCCCTGGCGCGGCTCCAGTTCAGCCAGGTGCAGGTTGCTTTCGGTGCTGCGGATATCGCCGTAAAGCTTCTCCAGCACCTCCACATACAGCTGCTCCTTGCTGTTGAAGTAGTAGTAGATCATGCGCTTGGAGGTCTGGGTGCGCTCGGCGATCGCATCGACCCGGGCACCGGCCAGGCCTTGCTGCACGAACTCGCTGATGGCCGCCTGCAGAATGTTCTCGCGGGTTTTCTCAGGATTGTTCTTGCGGCTCTTGCGCGGCGCCTCGGCAGGTGCCGCCAAGGGTGCTGGAGTTGTCGTCATACGGGGCTCTTGACCAGTCGGTTAACCGCGCGATTATGGCCCCGGGGTGCGCCAGAAGAAAGCCTGACGGGCGCTGACACGTTACAGCTTGGCATGCCGCAGCCCGCCGCTGCGCGCCTTGGCCATCGCTGCCAGGCGCACCGCGACGTTGGCCGCACCGTAACCGCTGTAGCCATTGCGCCGCTGCAGCACCTCGAAGAAGAAGCGCTCCTCGAACGGCTCGGTGTACACGTGGAACAGCTCGCCGCCCTGGGCATCACGGTCGTACAGCACGTTGTAGTAGGCCAGCTCGCTCAGGAACTGATCGTCGAAGTCGAACCGGGCCGCCAGGTCGTCGTAGTAGTTCAGCGGGATATCGAGCAGCGCCACGCCGGCTTCCTTGGCGCGCTTGACGGCGGCGAAGATGTCCTGGCAGTCGAAGGCGATGTGATGCACGCCCGAGCCGCGGTAGTTGGACAGCGCGTGGGCAATCGCAGTGTTGCGGTTTTCGGAGATGTTCAACGGCAGCCGGATCGAACTGCACTGGCTGCGCAGGGCGCGGCTCTTGACCAGGCCATAGGGATCGGGAAGCACCACCTCGTCATCGGCGCTGAAGTCGAGCAGGCTTTTGTAGAACAGCACCCAGCTGTCCAGGCTGTCGGCCGGCAGGGCCAGTGCCATGTGGTCGATGCGGGTCAGGCCCAGGCCACGGGCCGGTTGCTCGCTGAGGCTGAAGTCGGTGTCGTAGATGGTGCGTCCGTCCGCGCCCTGGTCCACCAGGTAGATCAGGCTGCCGTCGGGGGCGCGTACCGCTGCCAGCTCACGTTCGTTGGGCCCCACCAGGCCACGATAGGGCTGGCCGTGATAGGCCACCGCCCGGGCCAGCGCCTGGGCGCTGTGCCTGACCCGGATCGCCGTGGCGCACAGCGACGGGCCGTGGCTTTCGAAGAAGTTGTGCGCGAACGAATAGGGCTCGGCGTTGAGGATCAGGTTGATCTCGCCCTGGCGCAGCAGGCTCACATTCTTCGAACGATGCTTGCCGGCACGGGCAAAGCCCAGGCCTTCGAGCCAGTTGCCCAGCTTGGCGCCCGAGGCGTCGTCGACCGCAAACTCGAGAAACTCGATGCCATCGCAGCTGCTGGCCGGCGGCGGCGCGAACAGCAGCTCAGGGTCGGCCAGCGGTGCGGTGCGTTCGAGCAACTGACGGGTCTTTTCCTCCAGGTACAGCAGCGAACGCAGGCCGTCGGCGGCATTGGCCCGTGGCGGCGCGGCACGAAAACCGTCGTTGAAGATCTCCAGCGACAGCGGCCCGCGATAGCCGGCCTGCAGAATCGGCGCCAGAAACCCCGGCAGGTCGAACTCGCCCTGCCCCGGGAAGCAGCGAAAATGCCGGCTCCACTCCAGCACATCAATGGCCAGGATCGGCGCATCGGCCATCTGCACGAAGAAGATCTTGTCCCCCGGCACCTGCGCGATGGCGCTGGGGTCGCCCTTGAGCGACAGGGTGTGGAAGCTGTCGAGGATCATGCCCAGGTTGGCGTGATCGGCCTGGCGCACGATGTCCCACACCTGCTGCCAGGTGTTCACGTGCCGCCCCCAGGCCAGCGCCTCGTAGCCGATGCGCACACCGTGGGCGGCGGCCCGCTCGGCCAGCAGGCTCAGGTCGTCGACCAGCAGTTGCTGGCCGCCCAGCGCGTCGGCCGACACGTTGCTGCACACCAGCACCAGGTCGGTGCCCAGTTCCTGCATCAGTTCGAACTTGCGCTCGGCGCGCTCCAGGTTGCGCGCCAGGCGCCCGCGCGGGCAGCCCTCGAAATCGCGAAACGGCTGGAAAAGGGTGATGTCCAGCCCCAGGTCGGTGCAGCGCTGGCGAATCTCGCGGGGGCTGCCGTCGTAGTAGAGAAGGTCGTTTTCGAAGATCTCCACGCCGTCGAATCCGGCGGCGGCAATGGCTTCGAGTTTTTCCGGCAAGGTGCCGCTCAGGGACACGGTGGCAATCGAACGCTGCATCTTCAGGCTCCAACGGGCAGGCAGTGCCCAGCTGCACGAATTATTGGCTGGGGTTTATCCTAGCTCAATCAAAAGGTACGAACTGGTTAGTTTTGTGTGCGATTATCGCCCAGTACCCGCCCAGATCAATTGACCCTTTTTTGACCAATGCGCACCATTTCTTACCACCAGGCAGATGAGCATCTTGCCAAAAGCACCGACGAACCTGCCGTAGTCGACTGGTGTACCGCGTGTCATCCTGGCTTGACCCATAAACATAAAAATACGGGTAATCACCACATGATCCACAGCCAAAGCACTCCCCTGGCCCAGCCATCGGCCAGTACCCCGCACGCCGGCATCGGCGACAAGATCCGTGGCGCCATGGGCGTCGGCAAGACCCGCTGGGTGATGCTGGCGCTGGTATTCTTCGCCACCACCCTGAACTACATCGACCGCGCCGCACTGGGCGTGATGCAGCCGATCCTGGCCAAGGAAATGAGCTGGACGGCGATGGACTACGCCAACATCAACTTCTGGTTCCAGGTGGGCTATGCCATCGGCTTCGTGCTGCAGGGCCGGCTGATCGACCGCATCGGCGTCAAGCGCGTGTTCTTCTGCGCGGTGCTGCTGTGGAGCCTGGCCACTGGCGCCCACGGCCTGGCCACCTCGGCGGTGGGCTTCATGGTCTGTCGCTTCATCCTCGGCCTGACCGAAGCGGCCAACTACCCGGCCTGCGTGAAGACCACCCGGCTGTGGTTCCCGGCGGGCGAGCGGGCGGTGGCCACCGGCATCTTCAACGCCGGCACCAACGTCGGCGCCATGTTCACCCCGATGCTGCTGCCGCTGATCCTCACTGTGTGGGGCTGGCAGGCGGCGTTCATGGCCATGGGCGCGCTGGGCCTGGTGTGGGCCACGTTCTGGGGCCTGAAGTACTTCAACCCGGAAAACCACCCGAGCGTGAGCAAGGCGGAACTGGCGTACATCCAGAGCGAGGTCGAGCCTGAACAGGCGGCCGTGCCGTTCACCCGTATCCTGCGCATGCGTGGCACCTGGGCCTTTGCCCTGGCCTACTCGATCACCGCGCCGGTGTTCTGGTTCTACCTGTACTGGCTGCCGCCGTTTCTGAACCAGCAGTACAACCTGGGCATCAGCGTCACGCAGATGGGCATCCCGCTGATCGTGATCTACCTCAGTGCCGACTTCGGCAGCGTGGGTGGCGGGATCCTGTCCTCGTTCATGATCGGTCGCGGCATGGCGCCGGTGAAGGCGCGGCTGCTGTCGATGCTGCTGTTCGCCACCACCATCGTCGGGGTGATCTTCGCCGCAGGCGCCAGCAGCCTGTGGGTGGCGGTACTGGCCATCTCCCTGGCGATTGCCGCGCACCAGGCCTGGACCGCCAACATCTGGAGCCTGGTGATGGACTACACGCCCAAGCACATGATGAGCACCGTGTTCGGCTTTGGCGGCATGTGCGCGGCCACCGGGGGGATGTTCATGACCCAGATCGTGGGGCATGTGCTGACCAGCACCAACAACAACTACACCGTGCTGTTCACCATGATTCCGGCGATGTATTTCATCGCGCTGCTGTGGATGTATTTCATTGCACCGCGCAGGATCCCGACAGTCGAGGCGTAAGCCCGGGCTGCAATGCAGCCCTTCGCCAGCAACGCTGGCTCCTACAGGGAGCCGGCGTTCATTACCTTGCGGGCCTTCTCCAGCGCCCACTGCGCGCGCTGCAGCGCACTCACCCCCTGCTCCAGCAACTGGCGCGTGGGGATCTCCAGGCTCAGCGGCAGGTCGGCCGGCAAGCTGTGCAGCAACCCGTTCAGGTCGCACTCCCCATCCCCTGGAAAACGTCGCTCGTTACGCGCCTGACGCAGGATCTCGGCCATGTCGTCGGGGCGCGGGCCCGCCACGTCGCACAGTTGCGCGTAGCGGATGCGCGAGACCGGCAGGCGGCGCAGGTCTTCCAGGCGCGACGCCGAGCGATCGAAGTGGAAGGCATCGACCAGCACGCAGCCGTTGGCGCGCCCGGCGTTTTCGACGATGCGGGTGGCCTGGGTCAGGTCCTTGGCATCGGTCCACGGCATGAACTCCAGGTGCGGGTGCAGGCCATACGGCGCGGCCAGGTCGCACAGCGCCGCGAAGTTGTCGGTCAGGCGCTGTTCATCCGGGTCGTTGCCGGCAACCAGCAGCTCGCTGGCACCGAAGTCGGCGCCCACCGCGAGCAGGGCCTCAAAGTTGGCGACCAGGGTGTCGGGCTTGAGCCGCAGAATCTCCACATCGAGCACCCGGATGCCGGTGTCGCGCAGGCGCTCGGCTGTCTGCCGGCGCAGGCCGGCGTCGCTTGCCAGCGGGAAGTGATGCTCTTCGGGGGTGGCCGGCTCGAGGCGCAGGCCGACATGGCTGTAGCCGGCCCGGGCGGCGACTTCGACCATCCGGGGTGGGGACAGCTCAAGGACAGTGAGGGCGGCCAGGGACATGACACGTGGGTTCATGGAGGAGTCTCGGGTGCGTTGTTGTATTTGCATTATTTAGAACTTAGTTCCAATTTCAATGCAAGTACAAAAAAAACAGCTTTGCGCTCCGCAAAACTGCCTTTGTTTGCCTGAGGGCCGCTTCGCTGGCTTGCCAGCGAAGCGTCTAGACAAACAGCTCCGACGCCGGGCTGGCCGCCGACAGCTCGGCCGCCGCCGCCAGCAACGCCGGCGCCAGCTCGTGCAGGCGCGCCTCGTTCAGGCGCGCGGTCGGCCCGGCCACGCTCAACACCCCGACCACATGCCCATCCTGCGGGTGACGCACCACCGCCGCCAACGCCGACGTACCCAGCGCCGAACTCTCCACCACCCACGCATAGCCCAGTTCCCGCGCCATGCGCAGGCGTTCCAGCAGCTGGGCATTGGAAGCTGGCGCGTTCGGCCCGAAGTCCTCGCGCCGGCCCACGCCCTGGCGCTCCACCAGCAGCAACGCCTGGGCATCGCTCAGGCTGGCCAGCCAGGCATGCCCCGACGCGCTGTAGAACAGCGGCGCCTCACGCCCCATGTCCGGGTCGTAGCGCAGGCCGGAGCGGGCGCCCTGGGCCTTGGCGATCCACACCTGGCGCTCGCCGTCGATGATCCCCAGCCGCACCAGCTCGCCGGTCTGCGCGGCCAACTGGTCGAGAATCGGCTGGACGATGTCGGCACCGCTCTGGGCCAGGTAGCGAAAACCCATGCCCACCAGCTTGGTGCTCAGCAGGTACCGGCTGTTTTCCGGGTTCTGGCGCACGTAGCCCAGGCGCATGAGCTCGGCGAGCATGCGATGGGTCGCGCTCTTGGGGATGTCCAGCTGCTCGGCCAGGGTCTGCATCGGCAGCCCGCGCGGCTCGCTGGTGAGGCTTTCGAGAAGGCTGAAAGCACGTTCGATCTGACTGCCGGCCATGGTCACGGTCCCTGAAAATTTCGCCGATTCTAAAGAGCGCCGGGCAAAGCGCAAACCACTGTTCGATCTTCGCCCAACTTTGCAGGCGACGGCCTTGGCAGCCGACGTGCAATCATAGAATATGGAACTTCGTTCCAAAATAATAATTGCGCGCACTGCGAGGACCCAGCATGACTGCCCACACCCCTACCTCCCGCCCGGTGGACTGCGATGTCCTGGTCATCGGCTCCGGCGCTGCCGGCCTGAGCGCCGCGGTGACCGCCGCCTTTCACGGGCAGAAGGTCATCGTGGTCGAAAAGGACCCGGTGTTCGGCGGCGCCACGGCCTGGTCCGGCGGCTGGATGTGGGTACCGTGCAACCCGCTGGCACAGCGCGCCGGCATCGTCGAGGACCGTTCGCTGCCGCGCACCTACCTGCAACACGAACTGGGCGAACACTTCGAACCGGCGATGATCGATGCGTTCCTGGAGGCGGCGCCCCACATGGTGTCGTTCTTCGAACGCCATACCGCCCTGCAGTTCGCCGACGGCAACGGCATTGCCGATATCCACGGCGACACGCCCGGGGCCGGCACGGGCGGGCGCTCGGTGATCGCCGCACCGTATGACGGGCGCAAGGTCGGCAAGCTGCTCAGGCAGCTGCGCCGCACGATGCGCGAAACCTCATTCATGGGCATGCCGATCATGGCCGGCAAGGACCTTACCGCCTTTCTCACCCTGACCCGTTCGTGGCGCTCGCTGCTGCATGTGGGCAAGCGCCTGGCACGCCATCTGCTCGACCTCGCACGCTACGGCCGGGCGATGCAGCTGGTCAACGGCGTGGCCCTGATCGCGCGCCTGGCCAAGTCGGCCGAAGACCTCGGCGTGCTGCTGTGGGCATCGGCCCCGGCGCAGCGCCTGCTGCACAACGCTGGCCGGGTGACGGGGGCGGTGGTGCAGACGGCCAACGGCGACGTGAGCATTCATGCGCGCAAGGCCGTGGTGCTGGCAGCCGGCGGCTTCCCCAACGATATCGAGCGGCGCAAGGCGCTGTTCCCGCGTACCCCCACCGGGCATGAGCACCTGGCCTTGCCGCCGCTGGGCGCCAGCGGCGATGGCCTGCGCCTGGGCGAGAGCGTGGGCGCACACGTGGTCGACGACCTGGCAAGCCCGGTGGCCTGGGCCCCGGTGTCGAAAGTGCCGTACAAGGACGGCAGCTTCGGCCATTTCCCGCACATCATCGAACGTGCCAAGCCCGGCATCATCGGTGTGCTGGCCAACGGCAAGCGCTTCGTCAACGAAGCCAACGGCTATTACGACTACGTGAGTGCAATGGTCGCCAACGCGCCCGGCGAGCAGGTGGCCTCGTGGCTGATCTGCAGCCACGCCTTTCAGCGCCGCTACGGCCTGGGCATCTCCCGGCCCTTCCCACTGCCGGTGGAGCCCTTCATTCGCAGCGGCTACCTCAAGTGCGGCGACAGCATCGAGGCGCTGGCCATCGCCTGCGGCATCGACCCCCAGGGCCTGAGTGCCACGCTCAGCGACTACAACCGCCATGCGCGCCACGGCGAAGACCCGCAGTTCGGCCGTGGCAGCACGCCCTACAACCGCAAGCAGGGCGATGCGCTGCACCGGCCCAACCCGTGCGTGGCGCCCATCGAGCAGGGGCCGTTCTATGCGGTGAAGGTGGAGCCGGGCTGCTTCGGCACCTTTGCCGGGCTCAGGACCAATGCCCACGCCCAGGTACTGGATGCACAGCAGCAGCCAATTGCCGGCCTGTATGCCGCCGGCAGCGACATGCTCAGCATCATGGGCGGGCATTACCCGGCGGGCGGGATCAATCTGGGGCCGGCGACCACCTTCGGCTACATCGCCGGGCGGCACATTGCCGGGGTCAGTGCCTACGAGTAGGCGCGCCGGCTGCTGCTAGACTGGCGACCCGACTCCTTCATGAGAGCCAGCCGACCATGGACCAGATCAGCGCGATGCAGGCGTTTCGCCGCGTGGTAGAGAGTGGTGGTTTCAGCGCCGCTGCGGCCCTGACCGGGCAATCGCACACCGTGCTGTCGCGCCAGGTCAAGAACCTGGAGCGCCACCTCGGCACCCAGTTGCTCAGCCGCACCACGCGGCGCCTGCACGTCACCGAAGCCGGCGCACTGTGCTACCGCCATTGCGTGCAGGTGCTGGAGCAGCTCGAAGCCATGAGCCTGGAGATTTCCGAACACCAGCAGCAACCCACAGGCACCCTGCGCCTGAGCGTGGCCACGGCATTCGGTGAACTGGAGCTGGGGCGCTGGCTACCGGACTTCGTCGAGCGCTTCGACCAGTTGCAGGTGGAGCTCATCTGCACCGACCGCTTTGTGGACATGCTCGAAGAAGGGGTCGATGTGTGCCTGCGGGTGACCACCCACCTGCCCGACTCCAACCTGGTGGCCCGGCAACTGGCCGTCAGCGAAGTCGTGCTGGTAGCCGCCCCCGCCTACCTGCAGCGCTGGCCGGCCCCCATCGAACCGCACACCCTGGGCGAGCATGCGTTGCTCGGCTACAACCGCCTGGCCCAGCCGCAACGGCTGAGCCTGCAGGGGCCCGACGGGCAGCGTCTGGACGTGGCAATGCCCAGCCGGCTGAGCGCCAACTCGCCGATGGCGTTGCGTGCGGCGGCCATTGCCGGCCTGGGTATCGCCAGCTTCGACCGCTTCATCGTGCATGACGCCCTGCTCGACGGGCGCCTGGTACAGGTGCTACCCGAATGGCAGCAGCCCTCCCGGCACGTGTACGCGATGTTCCCCCAAAGCCGCTATCTGGCGCCCAAGGTTCGGGCATTGGTCGAGTATGCGCGGGCGTACTACGCTGAACCACGATGGGAAATCAAGATGTGATCTGTGCAAGAAGCACACAGGTTCTGGGCTGCTTCTGCCGTATTTGTGCGTTCGTTGTTTGATTAACCTTCTTTCGATTGTTCATCAGAGGGTTTCAACCATGAAAGCACTTCGAGTTACCGCCGCCGGCTTGCTGCTGGCAGCTTGCGCCACTACCGCCGTGGCTGCGGTCTGCTACTGCACCGCCCCACTCATCTCCCTGCCGAAAAATGCGCTGACCTGGAAAGTGGTACCGGGCACCAACAACAACGTCACCTACGCCAACGTGCAGGGCGACATCCTGGGCAATGGCGCCTACGAGGCCTTCGTCAGTTTCCGTCCCGGTGTGGACAATGGCTACCACACCCACACCGAGACGTTGCCGACCGTGGTGATGAGCGGCGTGTTCTACGCCCGCATCAAGGACAAGAACGGCAAGCTGGTCGAGACCGAGTACCCGGCCGGTTCGTACTACCAGTTGCCGGCCGGGCTGGAACATGAGAGCGGTTGCAAGATGACCGCCAAGAAGGAGCCTTGCCTGCTGTTCCAGTACCAGCGCAACCACTTCGACCTGAACCCGGTGCCCCGCTAGGCGGCCTCAGAAATCGAAGAACACCGTTTCGCCTTCACCCTGGATGCGGATATCGAAACGGTAGGCCAGCTTGCCATCCACTTCGCAGCGCCGCGCGACCAAGGTCTCGCGGCGTTGTGGCTGTTCGATCAGGTTGAGCACCGGGCACTTGGCATTGGCCTGGCCCTCGTCGTCGAAGTACAGCCGCGTGTGCAGATGGATGTTGATGCCGCGGGCGAACAGGCTGACATTGATATGCGGTGCCATCGGCACGCCGGCGGCATTGGCGACCACACCGGGCTTGACCGTATGCAGCGTCCATTCACCGGCATCGAAGGTGGTGGCGGTGCGTCCGAAGCTGTTGAACGGTTGTTCCAGGTTGAATTCGCTGTGGTACTGCCCGGCCGCGTCGGCCTGCCAGAACTCCAGGAACGAGTCGCGCACCAGGTGGCCGTTGCCGTCGTAGACGTGACCGATCAGCAGGATGTGCTCGCCGGGCGCATCGCTGCGCGCCATGCGGTTCCAGATTTCCTGGTCACGGGTCGGGTTGCCGGCCGCTTCCAGGGCCAGGCCGATGTGCACGTAGGGGCCGGCGGTCTGCGATGGGGTTTCCGGCAGCAGTTCGATAGGCATGGCGGGGCTCCTCAGCGGTTTTCGAAGTGGGTCTTGCGCTGGCCGCGCAGAACGATGTCGAAGCGGTAGGCCAGGCAGTCCATGGGGTTGGCATTGGCCATGTCGAGCCGGGCGATCAGGCTCTGTACCGCGTCCGGGTTGGCGATCGACTTGACGATCGGGCACATCGGGATCAGAGGGTCGCCTTCGAAGTACAGCTGGGTGATCAGACGCGTGGCAATCGACGGGCCGCTGATCGACACGTGGATATGCGCCGGGCGCCAGTCGTTGGGGCCGTTGCGCCACGGGTACGGGCCCGGCTTGATGGTACGGAAACTGTAGTAGCCCTCGCTGTCGGTCAGCGCGCGCCCCACACCCCCGAAGTTGGGGTCCAGCGGCGCCAGATAGCGATCGTTCTTGTGGCGATAGCGGCCGCCGGCATTGGCCTGCCACATTTCGACCAGGGTGTGCGGGATCGGCTTGCCATACTGGTCGCACACGCGCCCGGCCACGATGATGCGCTCGCCGATGGGCAGGCCGCCGTGGTTGAAGTTCAGCAGCAGGTCATTGTCGTGCTCGGCAAATTTCAGGTGGGAGAAATCCGGCCCAGTGCTTTCGCTGACGGACTGTGGAATGCTCACCAGCGCCTGGCGAGGCGAGCGCGCGACGGAGGTCTTGTAGTCGGGGGTAAGGGCTTTCGGATGCCAGTTCCGATCACGGATAACGAAACGACTGGTGTCTTGTGCAGACATGCCGTTCTCCTCTTATTGGATTTTTGGAGGCCTGTACGGGCAGGAGTGATGGGCAGTGTGGCCGAGGCATGCACCGGCGAACATTGAAAAGAATCCTTGAACCCATAACCGTATGGTTATGTCCAAAGCGCTGACGCCGCCGGGCCGGGTGGACTAATCTTTATCTTCATATTTCAAGCTTGGGAGAACGCTCATGCTCTGGCGAAAAGGCAGGCGCAGCGACAACGTGGTCGACGCTCGCGGTGAAGGCGGCGGTGGTGGTGGCATGCGCCTGGGCGGCAAGGGCCTGAGCCTGACGGCGGTGGTACTGATCGTGGGGATCGGCCTGCTGACCGGGCAGGACCCGATGCAGATCCTTGGCCAGCTGAGCGGGCAGATGAGCGAACAGAGCGCGCCGGCAAGCACCGGCGAGCGCAAGGCACCACCGGCCGGCGACGAACAGGCCGAGTTCGTCGCCAGCATCCTGGGCGACACCGAGGACACCTGGCGCGCCCTGTTTGCCCAGGCCGGGCGCCAGTACAAGGACCCGACCCTCAAGCTGTTCAGCGGTCAGGTCAACTCCGCCTGTGGCTTTGCCTCGTCGGCGACCGGCCCGTTCTATTGCCCGGCCGACCAGCAGGTGTACCTGGACATGAGCTTCTTCAAGGAGATGGAAACCCGCTTCGCGGCAGCGGGCGACTTTGCCCAGGCCTACGTGATCGCCCACGAGGTCGGCCACCATGTGCAGACCCTGCTGGGGGTGTCAGCCAGGATCGACCAGGCCCGTCGCAGCGGCCAGCGCCTGCAAGGCGACAACGGCCTGCTGGTACGTCAGGAACTGCAGGCCGACTGCCTGGCCGGCGTGTGGGCCTACCAGGCACAGCAACGCCATAACTGGCTGGAGCCGGGCGATATCGAAGAGGCCCTGAACGCCGCCAACGCGATCGGCGATGACCGCCTGCAGCAGCAGAGCAAGGGCCGCGTGGTGCCCGACTCGTTCACCCACGGCACTTCCGCGCAGCGCGTGCGCTGGTTCAAGACCGGCTTCGCCAAGGGCGACCTCAACCAGTGCGACACCTTTGGCGCCAGCAGACTCTGACGCCTGTAATGGGGTGTTTGCGGCCTGGCGCAAACACCCTAAACATTTTGTTGATGGTTTTCGTCGGAATTGGAGAAAAAGCGTTTCAGCTCTGCAACATCCCGCCGATAAAGGCAGCTCACGTCAGCTGGCCTCCAAGAAAAACAACCTCCAGCGATTTAGATCAAAGAGCGCACAGAATCCTGGAGGGATCGCATGAACAGCTGGTTTGCCAATATCAGCGTCAACCTGAAACTCGCCCTGGGCTTCGGCCTGGTGCTGCTGCTGACCGGCCTGTTGGCCCTGACCGGCTGGACCAGCCTGGGCGGTCTGATCGACCGCAGCAACTGGATGAGCGACATCACCCAGCTCAACAACGAGCTCACCGAACTGCGCATCGCCCGCCTGCAGTACATGATTGCCGACGGTGACGACAAGCTCGCGCAGAATGTCCAGGCCAAGCTGGATACCTTCAAGGCCCGCCAGCAGAACCTGCTGAACACCTTCAAGAGCCCGGAGAACGTCAAGCTGCTACGCGAACAGGCGCAGGTGGTCGCCGCCTACGAGGTGTCCCTGGCCAAGATGCGCAGCGCCTACAAGCAGGGTGGCGAAGCGCGCCGCAGCATGGGCGTTACCGCCAATGAGGCCGGTGCCCTGATGGAAACCCTGCTGGCCGACAGCCTGTCCTCTGGCCAGAGTGACAGCGAGCGCCTGGAACATCTCAAGCGCCTGACCACCGTACGCCAGCACCTGCTGCTGGCCCGCTTCGAGGTGCGCGGCTACATCGCCGACCTCACCCCGGAAACCGAACAGGTCGCCGCCCGCCAGCTCGACGCCACCCTGGCCGAAACCCGCCAGCTGGCCGCCACCGATGCTCGTGCCCGACCGCTCGAGGCCGCCACCCTGCACTACGCCGAAGCGGTGCGCAGCTTCAAGGCCGCCAACACGGCGATCGGCGAGGCGCGCAAGGAAATGACCACCCAGGGCTACGACATCGTGCGCCTGAGCGATGAGCTGTACGCCATCCAGCTGCAACGTCGCGACCTCGAAAGTGCCCAGGCGCGTACCTGGCAACTGGCAAGCACCCTGGCGGCGCTGCTGTTCGGCGTGCTGGCGGCGATCATCATCACCCGCCAGATCACCCGCCCGCTGCGCGAAACCCTGGAAGTGGTGGAGAAGATCGCCACCGGCGACCTGACCCACACCCTGCGCGTCACCCGCCGTGACGAACTGGGCGTGCTGCAACAAGGCATCCAGCGCATGGGCGAAACCCTGCGCGACCTGATCGGCGGCATCCGTGACGGCGTGACCCAGATCGCCAGCGCGGCCGAAGAGCTGTCGGCGGTCACCGAGCAGACCAACGCTGGGGTCAACAGCCAGAAGGTCGAGACCGACCAGGTGGCCACCGCCATGCACGAAATGGCGGCCACCGTGCAGGAAGTGGCGCGCAATGCCGAGCAGGCGTCCGAGGCCGCCACCGACGCCGACGGCCAGGCCCGCGCCGGTGACCAGGTGGTGGCCCAGGCCATCGCGCAGATCGAGCGCCTGGCGGTCGAGGTCAACCGCTCCACCGAGGCCATGGGCCAGTTGCAGCAGGAAAGCCAGAAGATCGGCAGCGTGATGGACGTGATCAAGTCGGTGGCCGAACAGACCAACCTGCTGGCGCTCAACGCCGCGATCGAAGCGGCACGGGCGGGTGAAGCCGGGCGTGGTTTTGCCGTGGTGGCCGATGAAGTGCGCGGCCTGGCGCAGCGCACCCAGAAGTCCACCGAGGAAATCGAGGTGCTGGTGGCGGGCCTGCAAAGCGGCACCCAGCAGGTGGCCAACGTGATGCATGGCAGCCGCAGCCTGACCGACAGCAGCGTGGAGCTGACGCGCAAGGCGGGTGCCTCGCTGGAGAACATCACCCGCGTGGTGTCGAACATCCAGTCGATGAACCAGCAGATCGCCGCGGCGGCCGAGCAGCAGAGCGCGGTGGCCGAAGAGATCAGCCGCAGCATCCTGAACGTGCGTGATGTGTCGGAGCAGACGGCGGCGGCGAGCCAGGAGACGGCGGCATCCAGCGTCGAGCTGGCGCGCCTGGGCAATCAGTTGCAGATGCTGGTCAGCCACTTCCGCGTCTGACCGAATCGGACGGCGTAGCCATCGCGGGTCAAGCCCGCTCCCACCAGGTTCAGCGAAACCTTGTGGGAGCGGACTTGGCCCGCGATGCTGTCAGCCCTTACTTGACGACCTGCCCCACCCCGCGTCCACGCGGGTCAGACGCGGTTTCCAGCGCCGAACCCGTCACCCGGATCGCCTGGATATCGCCCATCTCCCAGCCCTGGTCCTCCAGGGTGTAGCCCATCTTCTTCAGTTCCTCGGCCACCTTGCCATCGAGCGGCGCATAGGCGTCGTAGTAGATAGTGTCCTTGGGCAGCAACTGGTGGTGCACACGCTGCGCCGCCACCGCCTTCTCCAGCGGCAGGTTGTAGTCGTACAGGTTGTTGAGCACCTGGAAGATCGAGGTGAAGATCCGCGAGCCACCCGGCGTACCCAGCACCAGCGTGACCTTGCCATCGCGGGTCACCAGGCTCGGGGCCATCGACGACAGCATGCGCTTGCCCGGCTCGATGGCATTGGCATCGCCACCGACCACACCGAAGGCGTTCGCCACACCCGGCTTGGCACTGAAGTCGTCCATCTCGTCATTGAGCAGGAAGCCCGCGCCCTTCACCACCACGCCGCTGCCGTAGTCCCAGTTCAAGGTGTAGGTGTTGCTGACCGCGTTGCCCTGCTTGTCGACGATGGAGAAGTGCGTGGTCTGGTGCGGCTCCAGCCCCGGGCGCACCTTGGCGGTGTCGGAGATGGCGGTCGGGTTGACCTCTTGCGCGCGCTTGGCCAGGTAGTCCTTGGCAATCAGCTGCGCCACCGGCACCTTGGAAAACGCCGGGTCGCCCAGGTAGTCGGCACGGTCGGCGAACACACGCTTCTCGATTTCCGAAAGCAGGTGGATGTAGCGTGCCGAGTTCAGCTCGACACCCTTGAAGTCGGCTGCGCGGTTTTCCTTGATGCCCAGCAACTGCGCCAGCGCGATGCCGCCCGAGCTGGGCAGCGGCGCGGTGTAGACCACGTTGCCACGCCATTCGATGCCCATCGGCTCACGCCACACGGCCTTGTAGTCCTTGAGGTCTTCCTTGCTGACCAGGCCCTTGTCGGCCTGCATCTGCGCCACCAGCAGGTCGGCGGTCTTGCCCTGGTAGAACTCGCTCACACCCTTGTCGGCAATGCGCTCCAGGGTCTGCGCCAGCTCGGGCTGCCTGAAGGTCTCGCCCACCTTCATGCTGCCGAAATAGTCGTTGAAGTTGGTGCTGTCCTTGAACAGCCCCTGGGCATCTTCGCGGTACTGGTACTGCTTGGCGGCGATCTTGAAGCCGTTCTTCGCGTAGCCCACCGCCGGGGTCAGCAGCTCGGCCCAGGGCAGCTTGCCGAACTTCTGGTGCGCCTCCCACAGGCCCATCACCGTGCCCGGCACCCCGGCGGCCCGGGCGCCCACCAGGCTGAGGTTCTCGATGATCTCGCCTTTGTCGTCCAGGTACATGTTGCGGCTGGCCGCCTTGGGCGCCACCTCACGGTAGTCGAGGAAGTAGGGTTTGCCATCCATGTACAGGGTCATGAAACCGCCGCCGCCGATGTTGCCGGCCTCGGGGTAGGTAACGGCCAGGGTGAAGGCAGTGGCCACCGCGGCGTCCACTGCGTTGCCGCCCTTCTTGAGGATGTCGGCGGCGACCTGTGCACCATATTGATCGGGCGCGGCCACCGCGCCGCCGTCCAGCGTCACGGCATAGGCTGATGAGCTGGCGACGATCGCAGCGCTCAAGGTCAGCGTTCGAAACATCAGAGTGCGCATGCGGGTTTCCTTGGTGTTGTTTTTATCGAACAACCATTAAGGCGCATGCCCAGGGATTTTTCAAATGCCGCCTGCGGTTTTCAGCAGGCGTAGATCGACAGCTTGTGCTGGATGAAATCCAGAAAGCACTGGATACGCAGGGCCAGTTGCGAGTTGCGGTAGTACACCGCGTTGATCGGCTGGCGATAGCCGCTGTTGGCCTCGGCCAGCACCAGTTGCAGGCGGCCGGCCTGGAGGTCTTCGTGGGTCATGAAGTGCGACAGGCAGGCGATGCCTTCGCCGGCCAGCGCCAGGTGGCGCAGGGTTTCGCCGCTGGAGGCGCACAGGTCGGGGCGGATCGCCAGGCGGTCGCCTTCGGTGTGGCGCAGCGGCCAGTGATTGAGGGTTTCGGTCTGGGTGAAGCCCAGCAGCGAATGCCCGGCCAGTTCCTCCACATGCCGTGGCGTACCGCGCCGCGCAAGGTACGCGGGGCTGGCCAGCACATGCAGCGGGCTGCACCCCAGCGAGCGGGCGTGCAGGCTGGAGTCGGCCAGCTCGCCGATGCGGATGGCGATATCGGTGCTCTGTTCGAGCAGGTCGATGATCAGGTCGTCGGTGTTGAGCTCCAGCTGGATATCCGGGTACAGCTGGCGGAACTCCCCCACCCAGGGCACGATGGCATGCAGCATGAACGGCGCCGCCGCATTGATGCGCAAGCGCCCGGACGGGGTCTGGCGGTGCAGGCTCAGGCGCTCTTCGAGTTCGTCCATCTGTTGCAGGATGGCCTTGGCACGCTCGAAGAAAAACCGCCCCTCTTCGGTGAGGTCCATGCGCCGCGTGGTGCGGTTGATCAGCGTTGTGCCCAGCTTGGCCTCCAGCCGCGACAGGCTGCGGCTGATGGCCGACGGGGTCTGCCCGCCCTGTTCGGCGGCGGCGGAAATAGAGCCGCACTCGATGACCGAGACGAACATCTGCAATTCATCGGACCTGGCTTTCACGGCTGTTCCCTGGTGTGGCGTTCAGCCGTGATAGATAGCCGCTTGGCGTTGCCCGCGCAACCCTTCATCAGGCGCCAGTGTGGAAAACCCGGGCCAGGTGCTGCTCGTAGCCGGCCACGGCAGCCTCGACGTTGGGGTTCTTCATCACGTCGGTGGCCAGGTAGGTCGGCAGACCGCTCATGCCCAGGAACTGGTTGGCCTTGTGGAACGGGAAGTACACCGCGTCCACGCCCTTGCCTTCGAAAAACTGCGCCGGATCGTCGAACGCTTCCTGCGGTGCGTTCCAGGTCAGCGACAGCATGTACTGCTTGCCCTGGATCAGGCCGCCGCTGCCGTACTTGCTCGACGCATCGGAGCGGGTGCGCCCGTCGCTGGCGTAGAGGCTGCCGTGGCCGGCGGTGAACACTTCGTCCAGGTACTGCTTGACGGTCCACGGCGCGCCCATCCACCAACCGGGCATCTGGTAGATGACCACGTCGGCCCAGAGGTACTTCTGCACTTCTTCGGCAACGTCGTAGCCGCCATCGATGTAGGTGCTCTTGACGTCGAAACCGGCGCGGTCGAGAAACGCCAGCGCGGCCTCGTGCAGGGTCTCGTTCAGGCGGCCATCGGAGTGGGCGAACTGCTTGCCGCCGTTGAGCAACAGGATCTTCTTCATCATCTGCCTCATGTGTGTTCGGGGCGGCCAACAGAAGGGCGGCCCGGTGAATGTGATGGCGGCAGATTAATCAGTTCAGCGCAGCGGAAATACCCTCGCGCGGGCAAAACGCTTTTGACCAAAAAGCACGAATTGAGCGCTTATTGTTGAAATAAGATTGGCTCACTTTTTACAGGAGCCTCCCCATGAGCGAACCCTACGGTTTCATCCTCAAAGCCAAGACCCGCCCCGAAAAGGCCGAGGAGTTCGAGGCGCTGTTTCGCAGCTACGTAGAACCCAGCCGTGCCGAGCCCGGCTGCATCGAGTACCACATGCTGCGCGACCGGCAGGACCCGAGCCTGTTCGTGTTCTACGAAATCTGGGCCAGCAAGGCCGCATTGGATGTGCATTCGGCGCTGCCGCACATGCAGCAGTTTGCCGAGCGGCGCATGGAGTACCTTGAGCGCGACTTCGACATCCAGCTGATCGAGATGCTCAGCCCGTCCTCGGCTAGCCGTTGAGCGCCAGATGGGCGCCCAGCAGCGCCAGGCCGATGAAAAAGCAGCGTTTGAACAGCACGGCACTGATGCGCTGACGCAGGCACTGGCCCAGCCACATGCCCAGCAATGCCGGTATCAGCACCACCAGCGAGGCCCCCAGCGCCTCGCCGCCCAGTGCGCCCTGCCCGGCAAGGCCCACGGCCAGCGCCAGGGTCGAGACGGTGAACGACAGGCCCAGCGCCTGCACCATCTGTTCACGGTGCAGGCCCAGGGCCTGCAGGTACGGTACGGCCGGTATCACGAACACCCCGGTGGCGGCGGTGATGATGCCCGTCACCAACCCGCACAGCGGGCCCAGCCAGCGCTCGTGGCGGGGGGCCAGGTGCAGGCCTGGGTGGCACAGGCCGTACAGCGCATACACCAGCAACGCCGCGCCCAATGCGTGCGCCGCCCACGCGCCACTGTCGATGCCCAGCCAGACACTGCCCAGCAAGGTACCGATGAAGATCATCAATTGCATCGGCCAGAGCCTGCGCAGCAATGCACGCAAGTGGCCACCCGCCGCCAGCTGCCAAAGGTTGGTGACCGTCGACGGCACGATCAGCAGCGCGGCAGCCTGCGCCGGTGACATAGCCAGCCCCAGCAACCCCATGGCCACGGTGGGCAGGCCCAGGCCGATCACGCCCTTGACCGTGCCTGCCAGCACGAAGGTAAGCACAACCAGCAGCGATAGCGCCGGGCCGATAGCCTGATAGAAGCCGAATAAAGTCGTCATGGGCCCATGCTGCCCTGCCCGCACGTCTCTGAACAGTTGCCATATACTGAGCCAGACTATTGCCCAGGCAGAGGCTCATGCATTTCGATCTGATTGACCTACGACTGTTTCTGCACACCGTGGAGTGCGGCAACATCACTGCCGGCGCCCAGCGCAGCCACCTGTCGCTGCCGGCGGCCAGCGCGCGCATTCGCGCCATGGAAAGCTCGCTGGGCGTACCGCTGCTGCAGCGCAACCGGCGCGGCGTGCACCCCACGGCCGCCGGCCAGGCCCTGGTCAACCATGCGCGCCAGATCGGCCAGCAGGTGCAGCGGCTGCAATTCGACCTGGGCCAGTATGCCCAGGGGTTGCAGGGCCAGGTGCGGCTGCTGTGCAACACCGCGGCGCTGACCGAGTACCTGCCCGAACTGCTGGCGACGTTTCTGGCCCACCACCCGGCCATCGACGTGGACGTGGTCGAATTGCCCAGCCTGCGTATCGTGCAGGCGATCACCCAGGGCGAGGCCGACCTGGGCATCATCTCCAATGCCGTGGCCAGCGAGCACCTGCAGAGCGTGGCGTTTCGCGACGACCCGCTGGTGCTGATCATGGCGCCGGATCACCCGCTGGCCAGCCACCCGCACCTGCGCTTTGCCGACACCCTTGAACATGGCCATGTCGGCCTGCAGGCAGACAGCGCCCTGGCCCTGTACATGGAGGAACAGGCCCTGCACCTGGGGCGCCGGCTGCAGGTGCGGGTACGTGCCGAAGGCTTCGACGGGGTGATACGCATGGTGGCCCATGGCGCAGGCCTGGGCATCGTGCCGCAGGCTGCCGTGCAACGCTGGCAAGGGGTACTGGCGCTGCATAGCCTGGCGCTGGACGAACCCTGGGCACAACGCCAGCTGCGCCTGTGCAGCCGCAATTTTTCGGCGCTTCCCGGGCACACGCGCACACTTCTGCAAAGCTTGTCGGCAGGCGCTATTGCCCCGGCAGGGACAATCCACCCACAATCGCCTTCGCGCACCGCTATGTAACAAGACAATGCCGTGCCTACGAGCCGTAAAGGGAGTTTTCCGTGCCGTCGATCTACCAGTTGAAACCGCGCTTCCAGGCGCTGCTGCGCCCTATGGTCAAGCGTCTGTACGAGCGCGGCATAACTGCCAACCAGGTGACGGTCGCCGCCGCCGTGGTCAGTGTGGCGCTCGGCCTGCTGCTGGCCGCCGCACCGCACATCACCTGGCTGTTCGCCCTGGTGCCGGCCTGGATGCTGCTGCGCATGGCGCTCAATGCCATCGACGGCATGCTCGCCCGGGAATTCGGCCAGCAGTCACGCCTGGGTGCCTACCTCAACGAGCTGTGCGACGTGGTCGCCGACAGCGCACTGTACCTGCCCTTCGCCCTGCTGCCGGGCGTGTCGCCGGCGCTGGTGGTGATCGTGGTGCTGGCCGCGCTGGTGAGCGAATACGCCGGTGTGATGGGCCCGCTGGTAGGCGCCGAACGCCGTTATGACGGCCCGATGGGCAAGAGCGACCGTGCCTTCGTGTTCGGTGTGCTCGGTGCCGGCGTGGCCACCGGCCTGCTGAGCGCAGCGTGGCTCAACGGCGTATTGCTGGTGGTGCTGCTGCTGTCGCTTCATACCCTCTACAACCGGGTGAGCCGAGGCCTGGCGCAACCCCGCTGAAGCCCTCCGAGCCAGATAAGGATATTTGCCATGCGCACCGCGCAATCCCTGCATTTCACCACCCATGACGGCGTAGAGCTGCATTACCGCCACTGGCCGGCCAACCGCCAGCCCGGCCAACCGCGCCGCGCCGTGGTGCTGTTCCACCGTGGCCACGAACACGGCGGGCGCATGGCCCACCTGGTGGATGAACTCGACCTGCCCGGCCATGACTTCTTCGCCTGGGACGCCCGTGGCCATGGCGAGTCGCCCGGGGCCCGTGGCGACAGCCCGAGCTTCGCGTGCAGCGTGCGCGATGTGCAGACCTTCATCGAGCACATCGCCCGCGAGCACGCCATCGACGAACAGGACATGGCGGTGCTGGCGCAAAGCGTCGGCGCCGTGCTGATCGCAACCTGGGCGCATGACTATGCGCCGAAGGTGCGCTGCCTGGTGCTCGCCTCGCCGGCCTTCAAGGTCAAGCTGTACGTGCCGTTCGCCCGCCCGGGGCTCAAGCTGATGCGCGCCTGGCGCGGCAACTTCTTCGTCAACAGCTACGTCAAGCCGCGCCTGCTCAGCCACGACCCCGAGCGCATCGCCTCGTATGAAAACGACCCGCTGATCAGCCGGCCGATTTCGGTGAACATGCTGCTGGGGCTGTACGAAGCTGCCGATCGCGTGGTGGCCGATGCCCAGGCGATCCAGGTGCCGACCCAATTGCTGATTTCCGGCGCCGACTTCGTGGTCAAGCGCCAGCCGCAGGAGCAGTTCTTCGAGCGCCTGGGCAGCGTACACAAGGAAAAGCACGTGCTGCCCGGCTTCTTCCACGACACCCTCGGCGAGCGTGATCGCGGGCATGCGCTGGCGCGTATCCGGCGCTTCGTGGAGCACTGCTTCAGTGTGGCGCCCCAGCGCCCGTCGCTGCTCGATGCCGACCAGCTCGGCGCCAGCTGCGCCGAGGCCGAAAGCCTGGCCGCGCCGCTGCCACGCAACTCGCCGGCCGACCTGTACTGGCGCGCAACCCGCGCCGGCCTGCGCCTGGGCAAGGGCCTGTCGAGCGGGGTCAAGCTGGGCTTCGACACCGGTTTCGATTCGGGCAGCACGCTGGACTACGTCTACCGCAACCAGGCCACCGGCAAGGGCAAGCTGGGCCGCATGATCGACCGCAACTACCTCGACGCCATCGGCTGGAAGGGCATCCGCCAGCGCAAGCTGCATGTGGAAGAGCTGTTGCGCCTGGCCATCGAGCGCCTGCGCGAACAAGGCGCACCGGTGCATATCGTCGACATCGCCGCCGGCCATGGCCGCTACATTCTCGAAGCCCTGCAGGGCCTGGAGCAGCGCCCGGATTCGATCCTGCTGCGCGACTACAGCGAGCTCAACGTGCGCGAAGGCACGGCGCTGATCGAACACAAAGGCCTGGCCGACATCGCCCGCTTCGTGCAGGGCGATGCCTTCGATGCGCAGAGCCTGGCCACCCTTGAACCGCGTCCGAGCCTGGCGGTGGTATCGGGGCTGTATGAACTGTTCGCCAGCAACCAGATGGTCGGCGACTCGCTGGGTGGCCTGGCCCAGGCCGTGGCGCCGGGCGGCTACCTGGTGTACACCGGCCAGCCGTGGCACCCGCAGCTGGAGATGATCGCCCGCGCCCTGACCAGCCACCGCGCCGGTCAGGCCTGGGTGATGCGTCGGCGCAGCCAGGTGGAGATGGACCAGCTGGTGGAAGCGGCAGGCTTTCGCAAGGTGTGCCAGCGCATCGACGAGTGGGGCATCTTCAGCGTCAGCCTGGCCCAGCGAGTTGCTGAATGAGCACAGTGCGCGAGCCGGGCCTGATCCGGCGCGGCGTGCTCTGGCTGCTGTTGCTCGGGCCGCTGTTCTTCTTGAGCTATGGCCTGAGCAACACCTTCACCGCCGGGCGCAGCGACGTCGGCAGCCTGGTGTTCGCCTGGGAAAGCAGCATCCCGCTGTGGCCGTGGACCATCCTGCCGTACTGGTCCATCGACCTGCTGTACGGGTTGTCCTTCCTGCTGCCGCTCAGCCGCCTGGAGATGGACCGGCATGCCTTGCGCCTGCTGAGCGCACAGTTGATCTGCATCGCCGGCTTTCTGCTGTGGCCGCTGCGCTTCACCTTCGAGCGCCCTGAACTGCAGGGTGTGTTCGGCTGGCTGTTCGATGTGCTGATGGGCTTCGACAAGCCGTTCAACCAGGCCCCTTCGCTGCACATCGCGCTGTTGGTGATCATCTGGGCGATGTTCGCCCGGCACACCCGTGGGCGGCTGATGCGCTGGCTGCTGCATGGCTGGATGGGGTTGATCGGTTTGTCGGTGCTGACCACCTGGCAGCACCACTTCATCGACGTGCCCAGTGGCGCAGTGGCAGGCGCGCTGTGTGTATGGCTGTGGCCCGTGGAGGGCCGGCCGGTACTGGGCAGCCTGCAGCCGACCCGTGACCGCCGGCGCTGGCGCCTGGCCGCGTACTACGCGCTGGGTAGCGCCGTGCTGGGTGGGCTGGCGCTGTATGCCGGCGGTATCGCCCTGTTGCTGCTGTGGCCCGCCCTCGCACTGCTGATGGTGGCGCTCAACTATGCCGTGTTGGGCGCCGAGGGGTTTCAGAAAGGCCCGAGCGGCCACTTGTCGTATGCCGCGCGCTGGCTGCTGGCGCCGTACCTGATCGGCGCCTGGCTCAATTCGCGTTGGTGGACGCGCCGCCATCCACAGGCCGACGAGGTGTGCGAGGGGGTGTACCTGGGGCGGGTGCCTGCACGAGGTCAGGCGGCATCGTTTGCTGCGGTGGTCGACCTGTGTGCAGAACTGCCGGTGGCACACACGCCGGGCCAGGCCTATTGCAGCCTGCCCTGCCTGGACCTGGTGGTGCCCAGTGCCGAACGTTGCCGCGAGGCGGCCCAGGCCATCGAGCGACTGCGCCAGCAGGGCCCGCTACTGGTGTGCTGCGCCCTGGGTTACTCGCGCAGTGCCTGCGTCGTGGCCGCCTGGCTGGTACTCGGCGGGCGCTGCCAGAACGCGCAGCAGGCCCAGCAACTGATCGCCCAGGCCCGCCCCGGGGTCGTGCTGCACCCGGCGCACCGCCAGGTGATCGACAGCCTGCCGGCGGGGGGCGGCCTGTGAGTAGCCAGACCCACCTGGCGCTGGTGGCCAGCCTGCTGCGGCGCGGGCGCCAGGTGGAACGCCTGTCGGACGGCATCAGCCTGCTGGCGCTGGCCTATGGCCTGGCGCCACTTGCCGGCGCGCCGGCCCCTGTGATTGGTGCCCTGTTGTGCGTGCTGCTGCTGGCAGCCGGCCTGCTGCAAAAATACTGGGGCATGCGGGTTGCGCTGGACGCCGAGCTGTTCGCGCACCTGGCCACCCAGGCCGCAACCTTGTCGCCAACTACCCGCGCGCTGGACCAGGCGCTGTTCGACCTGGGCCTCAAGCCCGCCCCGGTCGACGACCGCGACTGGCAGGTGCGCAGCCGGGCCGCACTGCGCCTGATGCGCCAGCAACTGCTGTGCCTTGGCGTGCAGGTACTGCTGGCGATTGCCGGCATACTGTGCCTGCCCTGGCTTTCTCTCGTCGGATAAGGACCTCGTCATGCTAGCCGCCCTCACCGCCTTCGGCATCACCTCGGTGGCCCGCCTGATCACGGGCGCCCGCGCCCTGTGGCTGGGCTGTACACCGCAGCCGGTGCAACGCCTGTACTACGCCAACCACAGCAGCCACGGGGACTTCGTGCTGATCTGGGCCTCGCTGCCCCAGGAACTGCGCCGGCACACCCGCCCGGTGGCCGGGGCCGATTACTGGCAAAAACCGGGTATTCGCCAATTTCTGATCAACCGGGTGTTCAACGGCGTGCTGATCGACCGCCAGCACAGCGAGGCCCAGAGCGACCCCTTGCAGCCGATCCATGCGGCGCTGGAGCAGGGCGACTCGCTGATCTTCTTTCCCGAAGGCACGCGCAACCTGGGCGACGAGCCCTTGCTGGCGTTCAAGAGCGGGCTGTTCCATCTGGCCAGTGCCCACCCCGAGGTGGAGCTGATCCCGGTGTGGATCGCCAACCTCAACCGGGTGATGCCCAAGGGCCGTGCCCTGCCCCTGCCGCTGCTGTGCACCCTGAGCTTCGGCGAGCCGCTGCAACGCTTGCCCGATGACAGCAAGCACGCGTTTCTGGAACGGGCACGCCTTGCCCTGCTGGCCCTGGCCCCCAAGGAATCCTGAGATGGACCACAACACACTTCTGCTGTTTGCCGGTATCGGTGGCCTGCTGCTGCTCGCCAGCCTGATCGGGCGCCTGCTCAAATGGCGCGCGGGCCCGGCCCCGCACGCGGTCATCGACAACCTCAATGCGCGCATCAATGCCTGGTGGGTGATGGTGCTGGTGATCGGCCTGGCCTTCGTGTTCGGCAAGCTGGGGGTCATCCTGCTGTTCTATTGCGTGTCGTTCTATGCGCTGCGCGAGTTCCTCACCCTCACGCCCACCCGGCGTGGCGACTACCCGGCACTGGTGGCGGCGTTCTATGTGGCGCTGCCGGTGCAGTACCTGCTGATCGCGATGGACTGGTACGGGTTGTTCAGCATCTTCATCCCGGTGTACCTGTTCTTGCTGCTGCCGATCCTGGCCAGTTTCGGCGGCGATACCACGCGCTTTCTGGAGCGGGCCTCGAAGGTGCAGTGGGGGCTGATGATCGCGGTGTACTGCCTGTCGTCGGTACCGGCCCTGATGACGCTGGATATCCCCGGGTTCGAGGGGCGCAACCTGCTGTTGATCGCCTGGCTGATTCTGGTGGTACAGATTTCCGATGTACTGCAGTACGTGTGCGGCAAGCTGTTCGGCAAGCGCAAGGTAGCGCCGCGGCTGTCGCCGTCCAAGACGCTGGAGGGGTTGCTGGGCGGTGTGGCGCTGGCCACGCTGATCGGCGCGACGCTGTTCTGGATCACCCCGTTCACCTTCTGGCAGGCGGCGCTGATGGCGCTGACCGTGAACGTCATGGGCTTCTTTGGCGGGCTGGTGATGTCGGCGATCAAGCGTGACCGCGGGGTGAAGGACTGGGGGCACATGATCGAGGGGCACGGCGGCATGCTGGACCGCATGGATTCGGTATGTTTCGCGGCGCCGGTGTTCTTTCACTTTGTACGGTATTGGTGGGCTTGAGGGCCCTTTCGCCGGCAAGGCCGGCTCCTACAGGCAACAGGTTCGCCTGTAGGAGCCAGCCTTGCTGGCGAAGCTTTTCTACTCGGGCTTGCGGTAGCCCTCGATGATCGCCGAGAAGTCCTTGCCACCCTCCCCGCGCAGGCTCATCGCCTGGTACAGCTGCTGCGCCACCGCGCCCAGAATCACCGGCTGGTGCGCCTGACGCGCCGCCTCGGTGGCCAGCCCCAGGTCCTTGAGCATCAGCTCCGCACCAAAGCCACCGGTGTACCCGCGTGATGCCGGCGCCGTCTCGACGATGCCCGGCCACGGGTTGTAGGTGTCCGAACTCCAGCAACGCCCGGTGGAGCTGTTGATGATGCCGGCCAGCACCTTGGTGTCGATGCCCAGGGCATTGCCCAGGGCCATGGCCTCGGACACGCCGATCATCGAGATGCCCAGCAGCAGGTTGTTGCAGATCTTGGCGATCTGCCCGGTACCCACCTCGCCGCAGTGCACGATGTTGCGCCCCATCTGCGCCAGCACCGGCTGCAGGGTGGCGAACAGCGCCTCACTGGCGCCGACCATGAAGGTCAGGGTACCCGCCGCCGCGCCGCCGGTGCCGCCCGACACCGGTGCATCGGCCAGGTCCACACCCTGCCTGGCCGCCGCTGCATGCACCGCACGCACGGTCTGCGGGTCGATGGTGCTGCAGTCCACTACCGGGGTACCGGCGCGTACGCCGGCCAGCACGCCGTCTTCGTTGAGGTACACGCTGCGCACATGGGCAGCGGCCGGCAGCATGGTGATGACCAGCTCGCTGGCGCTGGCCGCGTCCTTGGGCGAGGCACTGATCTGCCCGCCGAGTTCGGCCAGCTCTGCCAGTACGTCCTTGTTCAGGTCGAACAGACTGAGCTGATGGCCGGCCTTGATCAGGTTGCGCGCCATCGGCGCGCCCATGTTGCCCAGCCCGATGAATGCAATACGCATGGTCGACTCCTTAACGCAGGCTGATGGTGGTGTTCACGCCATCGTTGACGCTGTCGTCGTCGAACCAGCGCGCGGTGACGGTCTTGGTCTGGGTGTAGAACTGCACCACTTGCTTGCCGTAGGGGCCCAGGTCACCCAGCTTGGAGCCGCGCGAACCGGTGAAACTGAAGAACGGTACCGGCACCGGGATCGGAATGTTGATGCCCACCTGGCCCACGTCGATCTCGCTCTGGAACTTGCGCGCCGCGGCGCCGCTCTGGGTGAACAGGCCGGTGCCGTTGCCGAACGGGTTGCGGTTGACCAGCGCGATGGCCTCGTCGAGGGTGTCGACCTCCAGCACCACAAGCACCGGGCCGAAGATTTCCTGGGTGTAGATCTGCATGTCGGTGGTCACGCCGGAGAACAGCGTGGGGCCGACGAAGTTGCCCTGCTCGTAGCCGGGCACCTGCACGTCGCGGCCATCGAGTTCGAGGGTGGCGCCTTCCTTGATGCCGCTTTCGATCAGGCCCAGCACACGCTCCTTGGCGCGCTTGGAGATCAGCGGGCCCACATCGGTGCCAGGCTCGCTGCCGGCGTTGACCTTTAGCTTGGCGGCCAGGGCCTTGAGCTCCGGCAGCCATTCGCGGGCCTTGCCCACCAGCACCGCCACCGAGGTGGCCATGCAGCGTTGGCCGGCAGCGCCGAAACCGGCACCTACCAGGGCATTGAGGGTTTGCGTGCGGTTGGCGTCGGGCAGCACCACAGCGTGGTTCTTGGCGCCCATCATCGACTGCACGCGCTTGCCGTGCTGGCCGGCCAGGTTGTACACGTGGGTGCCGACCTCGGTGGAGCCGACGAACGAGATCGCCTTGATGTCGGTATGGGTGCACAGCGCATCCACCACCTGCTTGCCGCCGTGCACCACGTTGAGCACGCCGGCCGGCACACCGGCTTCCAGCGCCAGCTCCACCAGCATCATGGTCGACAGCGGGTCCTGCTCGGACGGCTTGAGCACGAAGGTGTTGCCGCACACGATGGCCATCGGGAACATCCACAGCGGAATCATTGCCGGGAAGTTGAACGGGGTGATGCCGGCGCACACGCCGATGGGCTGGCGCAGGGTGTAGGTATCGACGCCGCCGGCCACGTTCTCGGCGAACTCGCCCATCTGCAGGGTGCCGATGGAGCACGCATGCTCGACCACTTCAAGGCCGCGGAAGATGTCGCCTTCGGCGTCGGCGATGGTCTTGCCCTGCTCGGCGCTCAGGGTCACGGCGATGCGCTTGGAGTGTTCGCGGATCAGCGCCTGCAGCTTGAGCATGATGCGCATGCGCGCGCCGATCGGGGTGTCGCGCCAGGTCTTGAACGCACGCTGGCCGGCAGCGATGGCGGCATCGACTTCTTCGGCGGTGGCAAAGGGTACGCGGGCCAGCACCTGCTGGGTGGCCGGGTTGACCACGTCGCGCCATTCGGTGGTTTTCGACTCGACCCACTGGCCGTCGATCAGCAGCTTGACGCTGTCGACCTTGGTCTGGCCGGGCGTGAGGGATGCGTTCATGAGGGGTTCTCCTGGATTTATTGTTAGGGAGAGAAACGCCGACGCGGCAGCCGCGACGGTGCTTGGGTCCTGGGCTGAATTGGAGTATAGATGTGCAAACTTCTAATAAGAACGCACATAAAAGCCGGACCAACATGCAAAAAAACATCACATCCCTGGGGTCGCTGAACTGGGACGACCTCAAGTTCTTCCTCGAAGTGGCGCGCACGCGCAAGGCCAGCAGCGCGGCCAAGCGCCTGGGCGTGGACTACACCACGGTGTCGCGGCGCATCAGTTCGCTGGAGGTGGCGCTGGGCACGTTGCTGTTCGAAAAGTCGCGCACCAGCGGCTTCGTGCTCACCGCCGAGGGGCAGCGCCTGCTCAGCTATGCCGAGGCCATCGAGAGCACCCTGCACATGGCCTGCGAGCAGGTGTCCGGCTCGGGCGTGGCGCTGTCGGGGCATGTGCGCATGGGCTGCACCGAAGGCTTTGGCAGCTTCTTCATCACCCCGCAGTTGAGCCACTTTGTCGATGCCTACCCGGCGATCTCGGTGGATATCCTGCCGCTGCCGCACTTCATCAGCCTGTCCAAACGCGAGGCCGACATCGTGATCGCGCTGGAGCGCCCGGAACACGGACCCTATGTGTGCTGCAAGCTGTGCGACTACCGCCTGCGCCTGTACGCCACCCGCGACTACCTGGACAACCACGAGCCGATCCTGCGCAGCAGCGACCTGGCCCGGCACCCGTTCATCAGCTACGTGGACGACCTGGCATTCAGCTCCGAGCTGCTGTACCTGGCCAACCTGCTGCCCACCGCCACCGCACACCTGCGCAGCACCAGCGTGATCGCCCAGTACGTGGCGGCCCAGCAGGGTCGCGGGCTGGCCATCCTGCCGTGTTTTCTGGCCGCACAGGACCCGCGGCTGGTGCCGGTGCTGCCGGGGGAAGTGGAGATTACCCGGCAGTTCTGGATGTACTGCCGGGAAGACTTGCGCAAGCTCAAGCGCATCACGCTGCTGTGGGACTACATCCGCGACGTGACCGAGCGCAACGCGCCCCTGCTGATGGGCGAGTCGCACACGATGAGTTTTGCCGACTAGTCGGAGGCGACCACGATCGCCACGCGGCGGTTTTCGGTGCGCCCGGCGGCGGTGTCGTTGCTGGCCACCGGCTCGCGGCTGCCAAGGCCACGGGTCTCGACGTTCTCGGGGCGCATGCCCACGCCCACCAGCACCCTGGCCACGCTGGCCGCCCTGCGCGCCGACAGCTGTTCGTTGTAGCTGGCCTTGCCGGACGAATCGGTATGGCCATCCACCCGCACCCGCTCGATGTGCACCGACAGCAGCGCCTTGCCGATACGCTCGACGATCTCGCGGCTCTGGGTGTTGAGTGCATCCAGGTCGCTGCCGAACAGCACCTTGCCGGACAGGCCGAAGGTCCAGCCCTCGTCGGTGGGGGTGAACCCCTCCTGTTTGAGCACGGCTATCTGCTCGGGGGTCAGGCCCTTGGGCGGCGGGGTCTGGCAGCCGCCGAGGGCGAAAAAGGCCAGGGCCAGACAGGCCAGGTGCAAGCGAAGGTATCGAGTCAGGTGAATCACGGTTCAGCTCCTGTTTTTGCGCTGGACGCAGAGAACTCCGCCTCTGCCGACTGGGGCCCGTCACGGGTGTGACGCTTGGCCTGGTACATCGCCGCATCGGCGGCATTGAGCAACTCGGCCGGGGTACGGCCGTCATCGGGAAACACTGCGATACCTACGCTCAACGAGGTAACGACGCACTGGCCGTCCGGCAGGCGGATAGGCAGGCTCATGCTGGCGGCTATCTTGTCGGCGATACGCTGGGCGTCCTCGAAGCGATGCAGAGGGGTAAGCAGCACCGCAAATTCGTCCCCCCCCAGACGCGCCACCAGGTCGTGCTCGCGCAGCTGCGCACGCACCCGGCTGGCCACGGCGACCAGCACCTCGTCGCCTGCGGCATGGCCGTAGCTGTCGTTGATTTCCTTGAAGCGGTCGCTGTCCAGAAACAGCAGCGCCAGCCCGTCGCCATGCTTGATCGCGTTGCGCAGGCTGCGGCTCAGGCGGCCCTCGAAGAACGCCCGGTTGGGCAGGCCGGTCAGGCTGTCGTGGCTGGCCTGGTGGGCCAGGGTCTCGTTCTCGCTCTGCAGGTGGTTTTGCCAGGCTTCCATTTCGTCGAGCAGGGCATTGAAGTCGTTGCCCAGCTCGTTGAGTTCGGCGATCTGGGTGGAGGGCACGCGCCGGTCGAAGCTGCGTTCGCGCCGCGCCGCATGGGCCACGCTGGCCAGCCCGCGCAGGGGCCCCACGATATCGGCGAACAGCCGGCGCGACAGGTACAGCGCACTTACCGCGCTGAGCGCCGTGCACAGCAGGATGCCCGCCAGGCCACTGAGCAGAAAGCGCATCAGGCTGCCGCCCTGGCCAACCAGCTCGATGCGCCCCACCTGCTGGCCCTGGTGCACCACCGGCAGCCGGATCGGCTCTTCGAGCAGGGTCCGGGCGATCTTGAGCTCCAGCTGGTCGAGCATGCCGCCTTCACTGCGCTCCCAACTGGCCAGCAACTGGTCCGCATCGTCGAAGACCTTGACGTTGGCCACTTCCTCGGCCGCAGCAATCAGCGCCAGGGCTTCGTTGGCGGCGCTGCTGTCGTTGAACACCACCGCGGCCTCGACGGTGTAGTTGATCGAACGGGCAATCAGGTGAAGGTTGTGGTTGGCATAGACGCGCAATGCCAGCACCCCCAGCACGGTCAGCGAGATGCCGGCCAGCCCGATGGCCAGCAACGCAACGCCCAGGTGCCCGCGGCTGAGCACCGCGCGCAACGTGGTCCGTTCGCGTGTCTTGAGCCAGCCGATCATGGCTGCAGCGCTCGGCGCCGCGACAATTGCAGCACGCTGGGATGGATGCGCACGCCGCTGCGCGCCACCGAGTCGAGGTTCACGTCAAAGGCCACCTGGGTGTCCTTGACCCGCAGGCAGAACAGGCTGCCGACCGTACAGGGGTCATCCGCTTCGCTGATGCTCAGCACCGGCTTGCCGTTGATCGCGCTGATGAGCTGGCTGCGCGCCTCGCCACTGAGCTTGCCGATGTACACCGCGTCGCACTGGGTGAGGATACGCGGATCCCCCGCCAGCAGGCGACGTACGGTCAGCGGCCGGCCGGTGGCCTGGGTGGTCCCCTTGACCAGGTCGTCGGCATATTCGGTAGGGCCGATCAGGCACAGGCGCAGTTGTTCGGGTTCCACCGGCCAGCGCGCGTAACTGAGGATACCCAGTACCACCTGGGTCACTGCCTTGGCCCGCTGCTCGGCCAGTGTGGCGGCCGCGGCGCCCTGGGCCATGCCGTGCAGCGGAAGTACCAGCACCAACGCCGCCAGCAGCATGAGCCTCCAGCGTTTTACACGTCCCGGTGTAAGGGCGGCGACCTTCATATAGGAAATCTCTTAAGACCATGCCTTGCGTGGGGGCAAGATAGCATAACGCCTGCTTTTCCCGCGAGGTCGCCTCCAAGGGCGGATCAGCCGAATCGTCGGCTGCGCCGGCGCCTTACACCTGTTCCAGCATCAGCCCGGAAATACGCTTGACCTTGCGCCGCACCGCCTCCTCGAAAATGCCCTGGCGCGGCTCTATCAGGCTGAAGCAGTCCTTGGCGCGGGTGATGCCGGTGTAGATCAGTTCCTTGGTCAACACCGGGTTCAAGGCGTCGGGAAGCACCAGAACCGTGTGGGAGAACTCCGAGCCCTGGGACTTGTGCACCGTCATGGCGTACACGGTTTCAACCTCACTTAACCGGCTGGGCAGGACGAATCTGACGCCGCCCTGGCCATCGTTCCGAGGAAACGCCACCCGCAGCAACGGTGTGGAGGCCTGGGCGTCCGGCAGGCGCAAGGCAATGCCGATATCGCCGTTCATCAGGCCCAGACCATAGTCGTTGCGCGTCATCAGCACCGGGCGACCTTCGTACCAGGGCTGTTCGCCATCGATCAGACCGGCCGCCGTCAGCACCTTGCCGACCCGCTGGTTCAGGCCCTCGACGCCCCAGGGGCCCTTGCGCACCGCGCACAGCAGCTGGAAGCGCTCGAAGGCGCGCAGCACCTTCAGTGCCCACGCTTCCCAGCGTGGATCGTCAGCGGCGGTATCCGGCGCCGGGCGGGTCTGGCGAATCAGGTGCAGGTACTCACGATAGCCCTGCGGGCTGTCGCCACCGCGGCCCAGCCCCTGCAGCAGCAGGGTGTCGAGCTTGCGGTCGTGCTCGCCACTCAGGCGCAGGCTGTGCACGTCGGCAAGACCTTGCTCGAGCAGCGCACGGGCCTGCTCCGGCTGCTGGCCGTTGACCTGGCGCGCCAGCTGGCCGATACCGCTGCCCTCACCAAAGCGGCGCGAATGGCGCAACATCACCACTTGCTGAGGCAAGGGGTCGCGCTGGGCATCGCCCTCGACCAGGCCGCTGCCGGCCAGCGACTCGCCACTGACCTGCTCCAGCCAGCTGCGGGTGGCAGCGCTGTAGCGCCCGGCCTCGGCATCGCGGCACAGGTCGCCCAGCACTGCGCCGGCCTCGACCGACGCCAGCTGGTCCTTGTCCCCGAGCAGAATCAGGCGCGCATGCCCCGGCATCGCCGCCAGCAGGTTGGCCATCATTTCCAGGTCGATCATCGAGGCCTCGTCGACCACCAGCACGTCCAGTGGCAACGGGTTGCCGGCATGGTGACGAAAATGTCGCGAGCCGGGGCGATTGCCCAGTAGGCGGTGCACGGTGGAGACATCGCTGGGGATGTTGCTGCGCACGGCGTCACTGACGGCCAGCCGCTCCACCTGCTGGCCGATGGATTCGGTGAGACGCGCCGCTGCCTTGCCGGTCGGTGCGGCCAGGCGGATACGCAACGGGCGCCCGACCTCCACGGCCGGGGCCTGCAACAGGGCCAGCAGACGCACCACGGTGGTGGTCTTGCCGGTGCCGGGGCCGCCGGTGATGATGCTGAAGGCACTGCGGGTGGCCAGCGCGCAGGCGAGCTTCTGCCAGTCGACCTGACCGGCCAGCGCCGAGCCTTCGAACAGCGCATCCAGGCGGGCGCGCAAATCGGCGGGCGTGGGTTCGGCCTGTTCCAGGCGTTCGCGCAGGGCACTGTCGATGCGCCGTTCATAGGCCCAGTAGCGGCGCAGGTACAGGCGCTGCCCACTCAACACCAGCGGGCGCGAGGCCTGCGCTTCACTGCTGCCCAGGGCAACCAGCGCGCTGCCTTGCAGGCGCTGGCACCAGGTGGCCAGATCGAGGCGCTCCAGCAGTTGCGAAGGCAGCAGCAAGGGGCCGGCCAGGGCATCGCCCTCGGGTGGCAACGACAGGGCAAAGTCAGGCTCGGCCAGGGTTTCGGCCAGGTCCAGACACACGTGCCCGTGCCCCAACTGGTGGCTGGCCAGTGCGGCGGCCAGCAGCACCAGCGGGTCGGCCTGCGGGTCGCGTTCGCCGAGGAAAGCCACGAAGGCGCGGTCCAGTGCTCGCAGCCAGCCGCGCTCGACCCATCGATCAAGCAGCGCCAGCAGGTCGGCGCCCACCGTCAACGGCGCCAGGGCCGCCAGATGCCCGGCATCCAGAGGGGTGGGCAACAGGTCGTCGAACGTGCGGCTCATGCGCTGTCTCCGGAAAACAGATCAGGTTGCTGCGGTGCGCTTGCGCCGCTGAACAGGGCATCGAGCCGCTCGATCAGCACGCGCGGCGGCTTGATGAAGTACAAGCCCTGGCTGGCCGCGTGCACCCCACGCAGGAACAGGAACACCGCGCCGCCCACATGCCGGTCGTAGTCGTAGTCGGGCAGGCGGGCACGCAGCTGACGGTGCAGGGCCAGCAGGTACAGCACGTACTGCAGGTCGTAGCGATGCTCGAGGATCGCGCCCTCCATCGCCAGCTCGCTGTAGGCCTGGTCGTCGGTGCCCAGCCAGTTGGATTTGTAGTCGGCCACGTAGTAGCGCCCGTCGTGCTCGAATGCCAGGTCGATGAAGCCCTTGAACATGCCATTGAGCAGCGCCGACTGCGCGGCCGGTCGGGCTGCGCCGTCGTGGGTGTGGGTGCATACCAGGCGGTCGAGGGCCAGCACGTCGACCTGATGGCTGGCGAACCAGAACTCCATCTCGATCTGGTACTGGCTCAACTGGCCCAGGGCAACCGGCGCACTGTCCGGTGCCAGGTGCAGCGGTGCGTTCAGCAGGTGTTCGAGCCAGTTGCCGAGGGTGTTGATCCAGCCGGTCCAGTCGCGCCGGTTGCAGCGCTGGGCCACGGTCTTGTGCAGTTGCTCGGGCGCCGCGACCACCTGGCCGAAGCCTTCGTGACCGGCCCATTCGAGCAGCCCGTGGAGGAAGGTGCCGGGGTTGGGGCCACGCGGGAAGCGGTGGATGTCGCCGCCCGTCGCCACGACTTCGCGCAGGGCCTGCGGATCGGCCGGTTCATCATCGAGCAGTTGCTGGGCCTGGGAGCTGTCGGCGGTGAGCAGCTCCTCGCCGATGCGCAGTGCACTGTAGGAGGCGATCCACCAGTTCTCTGCGGCGCGGCGGCGCGGCTGGCGGGCCGGAAGCAGCTCGGCGGTGTTGCGCGGGGCCTGGTAGCGCTGGGTGTCGGCAATCGGCAATACCTGGCTGTGGATGGTCGCGCAACCTTCCTGCAATGCCTGCAGCCAGCCCTCAAGGGCGGTGGAAGCCGGCAGTACAGCGCCGCCGCCCAGCAGGTAGCCGAGCGCGCAGCGGTGCAGCAGCGACTCCTTGCCGGTGCCGCGCTTGAGGTCCGCCACCCCCAGCCAGCACGCGTGCTGGGCACGGGTCAGGGCCACGTAGAGCAGACGCAGGTCTTCGGCCAGGCGCTCGTCATCGGCCAGGGCGATCTGCTCGGCATCAGGGGTCAGGGTCAGCTGGGCATTGCCCTGGGCGTCGTGCCAGCCCAGGGGCAGGCGCTTTCCGTCCACCGGCTTGGCGGTGCTGATGAAGGGCAGGAACACCAGCGGGTATTCCAGCCCCTTGGATTTGTGGATGGTCACCACCTTGACCAGTTGCTCGTCGCTTTCCAGGCGCAGGATCTGTTCTTCACCGGCCTGGCCGGAGCTGGCCAGGTGTTCGCTCAGGTGGCGGATCAGCGCCTGCTCGCCGTCCAGCTCGGTGGCCGCCTGCTGCAGCAGCTCGGCCAGGTGCAGCAGGTTGGTCAGCACCCGTTCGCCATCGCTGCGGCGCATCAGTACCTGGGGCAGGTCGAAGTCGTGCAGCAGGTGACGCAGCATCGGCAGCACGCCCTGGGTGCGCCAGAGGTGGCGATAGTCGCGGAACTTCATGACCCAGTGTTCCCACACCCGCTCGTCCTGGTTGAGCTGGGCCAGCCGGGTCAGCGGCAGGTCGAGGGTGACGCTGGCCAGCGCCGCCTTGAGCAGGCGCTCGCTGTCGGGTTCGGCGCAGGCCTTGAGCCACGCCAGCAGGTCGTGTGCCTCCTGGGCGGCGAACACCGAGTCCTTGTCCGACAGGTAGACGCTGCGTACGTCGCGGGCGGCCAGTTCGGCGCGGATCAGCTGGGCCTCGCGACCGTCGCGAACCAGGATCGCAATGTCCGATGGCAAACAGCCACGCAACGCCTGGCCTGGCTGGACAAAACCGCAGGTGCCCAGTTGGCCGCCGTTGAGCAGGCTGACGATCTGGGTGGCGCAGCTGGCGGCTACCTGTTGGCGATAGACCGCGCCGGACAGCGGCTCGTCGCTTGCCAGGTGCCATAGGTTGAGCGCTGCCAGGGGCTGCCCGTCGACCTGCAGGTGCTCCTTGCGCCCCTGCGCCCTGACCGCCACGAAGGGGACGGGGTTGTCGTCGCCGTCGCGGAACAGGAACGCCCCGCGACCGGCCTCGCGCTGTTCGGCGCGCATGAATACATGGTTGACCGCATCGACCATCGGCTGGCTTGAGCGGTAGTTGGTGTCCAGGCTGTGCAGCCGGCCGTGGGTGGCGCGTCGGGCGCCCAGGTAGGTGAAGATGTCGGCGCCGCGGAAGGCATAGATGGCCTGCTTGGGGTCGCCGATCATGAACAGCCCGGTTTCGCGCACGTCCTCCTCGATGCGATAGATACGCTGGAAGATGCGGTACTGCACCGGGTCGGTGTCCTGGAATTCATCGATCAGGGCCACCGGGAACTGTTCGCGGATCAGCCCGGCCAGGCGCTCGCCGGCCGTCCCGCCCAAGGCCGAGTCGAGACGCAGCAGCATGTCGTCGAAGCCCATTTCGGCGCGGCGGCGCTTTTCCTGCTCGAAGCGTTTCGACACCCAGTTGGCGGCGTGTTCGAGCAGGCGGGCGTCCGGGGTCGGCAACGCCTGCAGCTCCAGGCGCAGGCCGGGCATGGCATCCAGCGCCGGGTGGCTGGGCGGCTCGCCCTTCCAGGCTTCGGCCATGCCTTGCGGGGTGAAGCGGGTGAACCCGGTGCCAATATCCAGCTCCACCGCCTGCTCGTCCTGGGCCCAGGCCGCGATCTTCTCGCACCAGGGTTCGAAATAGCGCGGCTGCATCTTGCGCCCGTCCACCTGCTTGGCGGCATGTGCGGCATGGCACAGTTGCAGCAGTTCCTGGGCCCACTGTGCCCAGGGCGCCTTGAGCTGGCGCAGCCGTTCGGCACGTTGTTGCACCACCGCTTCGATCAGCGCCTGTGGGTCGGCGCTGTCTTCCTCGCTCCGCGTGCGGCCGAACAGCGCGCGCACCCTGGGCAGCAATGCCTCGGGGCTGCTCCAGTGGCTGCGCACCCAGGCCAGGGCCTCGCCGTGCATGGGGTAGCAGAAGCGCCGCCAGTAGTCGCGCATGACCTGGCCGAGCAGCTCGCTGTGGTCGGTCTCCAGGGTCTGGGTGAACAGGCTGCCGCTGTCGAACGCGTGCTCGCGCAGCATCCGCTGGCACCAGCTGTGGATGGTCGAGACGGCGGCTTCGTCCATCCACTGCGCGGCAACGTCCAGGCGGTTGGCGCAGGCGGGCCAAGTGTCCGGGGCGTAGTGCTCGCGCAGTTGCACCAGCAAGGGGTCGGCTTCGGGCAGTTCGCCACGGAAGAAGCGCGCCGCTTCGGCCAGGCGGGTGCGAATGCGCTCACGCAGCTCTTTGGTGGCCGCATCGGTGAAGGTCACCACCAGGATCTGTGGCGGCAGCAGCTCGCGCCCGAAGCCCTGCTCGCCGCCATGGCCGAGCACCAGGCGCAGGTACAAGGCAGAGATGGTGAAGGTCTTGCCGGTACCGGCACTGGCTTCGATCAGTTGGCTGCCGTGCAGCGGGAAGGTCAGTGCCAGCGGCGGCTGGTGTGCGTGGGCAGTCATGGATGCACCTCTTCACTGCCCAGGCGTTGCCAGGCGGCTTCGAACATCGGCCGGTACAGTGCCTCGCACCAGCCCTCGAATTCTTCACTCGCGGTCAGCGCCGCGAAATCACTGAACTGCCGGGCCAGTGCGGTGCTTTCGCTGCGCTCGCCGCGGGTGTTCTGGCCGTCGCCGTCGTAGGCCTTGGCTGCGGCCGTCAGGGCTTTTTCAGGGTCACTCTGGCCGAGCCAGGTGAAGGCGGTCTTGATCGCCACCGGCAGCGGCGCATTCATGCCGGCCTGCCGGGCCACCAGCAGGTCGCCAAGCAGTTCCGCGGCACGCGGTTGCTCCAGCGGGTCGAGCAACAGGGTCACGTCGGTGGCGACCACTGCGCTGCTCAACCGGTGCCCCACGGCACACGCTGCCAGGTGCATGACCCAGGTCGCCACCAGTCGGTGCCACTTGAGTGATTTGCCGCTGCTGATGCCGTTGGGCAAGGTGGTGATGCTCAGCAGCGCCTGGTCGTCACGCTGGTACACCCGCCCCAGCCAGCCTTCGAGCCGCAGCTGGCGATACTCGAAGCTGATCGGCAGCGCACTGTCGATCAGGGTTGGCCATTGGCCGAGCAGTTGAGCGTGTCGCAACAGCAGGTCGGGCAATGGCTCGATCAATTCGGCCTGCAGGCATTCACCGAAGCCGGCCAGCGGCAGCATGCCGCTGCGTTGCAGGCGACGGGCCTGGGCCTGCAGGGCGTCGGTGCTGTTGGTGGGGTCGGCCAGGGCTGCGCCCAGCAAGCTTTCGCTCAGGCTGTAGCGCTGCAGGGCGTCGAGCACGAAGGGCTCTTCGTCGGCCAGGGGGGCTTCGGCGGCTTCGAAGAACACCTTCAGGCGCTGGCTGAAGAAGTGCCGAACGGGGTGGCGCATGAAGTCCTGGAGCAAGGTCAGGCTCAGGGGCTCTTCGGGCACGAAAGGCTCCAGTTGGTCGGCCTCGGTCGGCAGCTGCGTTGGCGGCAGGTGCAGGGCGCGCCATTCGCTGGCATAGCTGAACAGGTTGCTGTGCTTGTGGAAGTAGCGGGCGCTGAACGGTTGAAGGGGGTGTTCCTGCGTCAAGGCGTGCAACAGTTGCAGACCGCCCTCCACAGGGTCGTCGGCCTTGGCCTTGGGGCTGCGCCAGCCGGCGGCGAGGTGATCGCGCAACTGGCCGATGAGCACCGACGCCGGCCGCTCGCTGTTGTCGCGAATGCTGCGGCCCACCCAGCTGACGTACAACTGCTCACGCGCCGAAAGCAACGCTTCGAGCAGCAGGTAACGGTCGTCCTCGCGCCGAGAGCGGTCGCCGGGGCGGTAGTCGCTGCCCATCAGGTCGAAGTCCAGCGGCGGCTGCGCACGCGGGTAGTCACCATCGTTCATGCCCAGCAGGCACACCACCTTGAAGGGGATGGCACGCATGGGCATCAGGGTGCAGAAGTTCACCGAGCCGGCCAGAAAGCGCTGGGACAAGCGCCCCTGGTCCAGGCCGGCGAGCCAGGCTTCGCGCACCACCGTCAACGGCAAGGCGTCCTCGAGCCCGACCGACTCGCAGGTTTGCAGCCAGGTTTCGCACAGGCCCTGCAGTTGCACCAGCAGGTAGTCATCGTGTTCGGTTTCGGCCAGGAAGAACACCTGCAGCAGGGCATGCAGGCGCGTGCCCCATTGCGCCGCCGGTGCCGGCTGCGAGAGCTCGGCATGGGCCACCTCGAGCGCATCGAGCAGGGCCACCAGCGGGCCGATCAGGGCAGCATCGAGGCCGCCGATTTCATCATAGGGTTCGATGTCGTCGCAGCTGTCGCCCGTGCCCACCGCATAGCCCAGCAGCATGCGGCGCAGGCCGAATCGCCAGCTGTTCTGCTCGAGGTCATCGGGCAGGCCCAGGCCGGCACGCTGCTGTGCATTGAGGCCCCAGCGCACGCCGGCCCCTTCGATCCAGCGGTGCAGCGTGGGCAGGTCGCTTTCCTTGATCGCGAAGCGGGCACGCAGGGCGGGAACATCCAGCAGATCGAGAATCTCGCTCACCGGGAAGCGGCTGTCCGGCAACTTGAGCAGGTGCTCCAGGGCAATCAGCAGCGGGTCACGGCCGCGCTGGCCCTGGTCGGTCAGGGTGAAGGGAATGTAGCGCGGGTCGTTGCGCCCAAGCTGGCCGAACACGGCGCGGATGTGGGGCGCATAGGTGTTGATGTCCGGCAGCATCACGATCACGTCGCGCGGGCGCAGACCGGGGTCGGCGCTGAAGCGGGCGAGCAACTGGTCGTGCAGGATCTCGACCTCGCGCTGCGCGCTGTGGGCCACATGAAAACGCACCGAGCGGTCCTTGGCCGGGTCGACGGCGGGCCACAAGGCGCGGGTCTCGACCAATGGGCGCAGTTCGAGAATGTCGTCCTGCAACTGGTTGAGCAGAGTGGCCTGCCCGTTTTCGGTGAACAGGTCGATGCGCCCGTCACTGAACACATTGCGATAGTTGCCCGGGTCATCGTAGCTGTCGAGCAGGTTGATGTAGTCCCGGCCCTGCTTGCCCCAGGCCGCAAGCAGCGGATGGGCATGCTGGTGCAGGGTGTCGGCGTCGATCAGGCTGGGCATGCCTTGCTTGCGCTGCTGGCGCTTGTACTGATGGCGCAGCAGGTCCTTGTCGGCGACGATATCGGCCCAGTGGTGACGGCAGGGGTTGTGCACGCATAGCAGCACCTGGCTGAAACGTGCCAGGCCTGCCAGCGCTTCAAGGGCCTGGGCCGGCAACGAAGAAATGCCGAACACGATGACCCGCGATGGCAGGCCCTTGGGGGCTTGTTCCAGTGCATTGATGCGCTCGACGAAACGCTGGTGCACGCCGGCACGGCTCTGGGCCATGCCTTCCTCCCCCACATCCAGCAGCAAGGCACGCCACAGCTCTGCCTGCCAGCAGTTGGCGGGGGCCAGCGCACGGGAGTCGCCACGAGCGTTGCTCAGCACGTGACGTCCGGCTGCCCAGTCCTTCAGCCAATCGGCACGGTACACCTGGTATTGGTCGAACAGGTCGGCAAGGCGCTCGGCCAGCTGGTAGCGCTTGCGCAGGTCGCTGTCATCGGTAAGAAAGCGCTGCAACGGCTCGAAATGCGGCTGGTTGATCACTTCCGGCAGCAGGCGCATCAGGCGCCAGGTCAAGGGCGCCTTGTCGAGCGGGGAGGTTTCAGGAATCTCTTCGCGGCCAAGTACCCGGCGGTACAGCTGCCACATGAAGCTACCAGGCAATTGCACATCGATGGCGGCCGCGATGCCGCAACCGCCCTGGTCATCGTCCTGCGGGTCTTCGGCCAGGGCTAGCTTGAGCCACTGGGCGATACCGTTGCTCTGCACCAGCACCATCTCGTTTTCCAGGGGTGCCAGCGGATAACGCCGCATCAGGCTCACCACCAGGCCACGCAGTTCATCCAGGTGGTTGCCGTGAACGACCATGAATCCCGGTTGAAGCGTGCTTGCATGCGGCATGGGGCATCCCTTGGGCTGTGCGGATTTTGGGGGGAACCTTATCACGGTCTGCGTACAGACCGAGGGCCTGCAGCTTTTCGGCCCACAAAGACAAAACCCCTACCTGCAGATGCAGATAGGGGTTTCGGAATTTAATCTTGACGATGACCTACTCTCACAT
>NZ_JAMYBY010000024.1:0-95365 GCF_024126555.1 Pseudomonas sp. VE 267-6A | reverse complement strand
CGGCAAGGCCGGCTCCTACAGCGTGCAGGAGCCGGCCTTGCCGGCGAAGGTGGTATTACAGACTCAACGACCTGTTCGAGGCCTTGATGAACTCTTTCTTCAGCGCCTCGAAATCATGCACCGCCGGGAACTGCGGGAACTCGCGAATCACGTTTTCCGGCGCATGGAACAGAATGCCTGCATCCGCCTCGCCCAGCATGGTGGTGTCGTTGTACGAGTCACCCGCCGCGATCACCCGGTAGTACAGGCTCTTGAATGCCAGCACCGACTGGCGCTTGGGGTCTTTCTGGCGCAGTTGGTAGCCGGTCACACGATCGCTCTGGTCGGTGATCAGGCGGTGGCACAGCAAGGTCGGGAAACCCAGCTGGCGCATCAGCGGCTGCGAGAATTCGTAGAAGGTGTCGGACAGGATCACCACCTGGAAACGCTCGCGCAACCAGTCCACGAACTCGATGGCGCCGTCCAGCGGCTTGAGCGTGGCAATCACTGCCTGGATGTCGGAAAGCTTCAGGCCATGCTCATCCAGGATGCGCAGGCGCTGCTTCATCAGCACGTCGTAATCGGGAATGTCGCGGGTGGTGGCCCGCAACGATTCGATTCCGGTTTTTTCCGCAAAGGCGATCCAGATCTCCGGGACCAGTACACCTTCCAGGTCGAGACAGGCAATTTCCACAGCTCACTCCTCGAACAACGCTAAAAATGGAAGGCGCACTCTACAGGCGCACCGTCTAACCCGGCAATTTTTGTTAACATTCGCCCATTACGAGCGCCAAGCGCCATTCAATGACCGGAAGCCGCCTGATGAGCCAACCCTTCGACGTCGCCGCCCTCGCCGCGACCTATGCCAACAAGTCCCCGCAGGACATCCTCAAGCTCGCCTTCGAACACTTCGGCGACGACCTGTGGATCTCCTTCAGTGGCGCCGAAGACGTGGTGCTGGTGGACATGGCCTGGAAGCTGAACAAGAACGTCAAGGTGTTCAGCCTCGACACCGGCCGCCTGCATCCGGAAACCTACCGGTTCATCGACCAGGTGCGCGAGCAGTACAAGCTGCCGATCGAGATCCTTTCCCCCGATCGCAGTGCACTCGACCCCTTCGTGAAGGAAAAGGGCCTGTTCAGCTTCTACAAGGACGGCCACGGCGAATGCTGCGGCATCCGCAAGATCGAGCCGCTGCGCCGCAAGCTGAGCACCGTCAGCGCCTGGGCCACCGGCCAGCGCCGCGACCAGAGCCCGGGCACCCGCAGCCAGGTGGCCGCGCTGGAAATCGACAGCGCCTTCTCCACCCCCGAGCGCACCCTGTACAAGTTCAACCCGTTGGCGCAGATGAGCAGCGAGGAAGTCTGGGGCTATATCCGCATGCTCGAGCTGCCCTACAACAGCCTGCATGAACGCGGCTTCATCAGCATCGGCTGCGAACCCTGCACGCGCCCGGTACTGCCCAACCAGCACGAGCGCGAAGGCCGCTGGTGGTGGGAGGAGTCGACTCAGAAGGAATGCGGGCTGCACGCCGGCAACCTGATTACCAAGGGCTGAACATGCACACCCTGAGCGCAGCACCTGGCCCCACCTGCCAGACATTGCGTCAGCAGTAAGGGCATCGCGGCCAGTGGCTGGGCTACCTGCTCGCGGGGCTATCTGCAGGAGCGCCTTCAGGCCACCGTGCTGGCGGCCTGAAGGCACTGCAAGGGCTTAGTGCACTGGCAGTTCGACGCCAGCGAACAGCTCTTCGAGTTCCTGCTTGTTGTGGCACTGGATGGCCTTGGCCATCACTTCACGGGTCAGGTGGGGCGCGAACTTCTCGATGAAGTCGCACATGAAACCACGCAGGAAGGTGCCACGACGGAAACCGATCTTGGTGATGCTGGACTCGAACAGCTCACTGGCATCGAGCACCACCAGGTCGTTGTCGAGCTTGGTGTCCACCGCCATCTTGGCCACGATGCCCACGCCCAGGCCCAGGCGCACGTAAGTCTTGATCACGTCGGCATCGGCCGCGGTGAACACCACCTTGGGGGTCAGGCCGCGATGGCTGAAGGCTTCGTCGAGCTTGGAGCGGCCAGTGAAGCCGAACACATAGGTCACGATCGGGTATTCGGCCAACGCCTCCAGGGTGAGCTTGGGCAGCTTGGTCAGGGGGTGACCCTGCGGCACCACCACGCAACGATTCCAGCGGTAGCACGGCATCATCACCAGATCACCGAACAGCTCCAGGGCCTCGGTGGCGATGGCGAAGTCGACGGTACCGTCAGCCGCCATCTCGGCGATCTGCATCGGCGAGCCCTGGTGCATGTGCAGCGCCACTTCAGGGTATTGCTTGATGAACGAACTGATCACCGGCGGCAGGGCATAGCGTGCCTGGGTGTGGGTGGTGGCGATCGACAGGGTGCCCTTTTTCTCGTTGGAGAATTCCTGGGCGATCTGCTTGATGCTCTCGACCTTGCGCAGAATCTCGCCGGCGGTGGTGATGATGCGCTCACCTGCCGGGGTCACGCGGGTCAGGTGCTTGCCGCTGCGGGCGAACACTTCCACACCCAGCTCGTCTTCCAACAGGCGAATCTGCTTGCTGATCCCCGGCTGGGAGGTATACAGGCTCTGCGCTGTCGCGGAGACGTTGAGGTCGTGGTGCGCCACTTCCCAGATGTAGCGCAATTGTTGAAGCTTCATAGGTATCCCTCAAATCAACTGGGCGTCACCGGCAGCAGCGACGAGTTATAACTATATTAGTGGTTTGAAGAATAAATCTAGAACTATTTCTTCAGCTTTCTTACAACGTCCTACACCGCCTCCCCTATGACTTGCGCCGCCCCAGGTACTGCGCCAGGGGCACCATGTACACAGGCACCGGCGACAGCTGCAGGACGCGTACCGCCGTGCGCCCCAAGGGGATCTCGCTACCGGCGCCCTGGCTGTGGCTGCCGACGATCAGCAAGTCGACGCTCAGGCGCTGGGCCTGCTCCAGGATCACGTCGGCGGGGTCGCCCTGGCGTACCCGCACCGCGCGGATCAGCGCCAGGTCTTCCTTCTCGCCCAGTTCATCCTGAAAGTTCTCCAGCACCCGTTGTTCGATGTTCGCCATCACGGTATTGAGCGCCCGGCCGCGCATATGGGACAGGGTATGTTCATCAAGGTAGCTTTCCAGCAGCGATTCGGCGAACTGGCCCATCGGTTCCACGGCATGGACCACGTACAGTTCGGCGCTGAAGCTGCGTGCCAGCGCCAGCGCGTGTTGCATGACATAAGGGGAGTAACAACCGAGGTCGGTGGCACACAGCATCGAACGGATCATTTGACCTCCTAGCTGCCGATACGGCAGGGCAAGGTTCAGCTTAGCAGCGCCAAAACGACGCGCAGAGCCGTCCGGCGCCCTGCCAGACGGCCTAGCCGGGGGTACGTTCGTTGCTGATGCCGTGGGGCACATGGCCGGTCGCGACCACTGCACTGGCGCGTTCGCAGTGCCCTGCCTGGTCGTCGAAGAACACATCGGCCGCGAACGCCTCGAGAAACGCCGACTTGTCCAGGCCGCCGAGAAACAGCGACTCGTCCAGGCGAATGTCCCATTCGCGCAAGGTGCGGATGACCCGCTCGTGGGCCGGCGCCGAGCGCGCCGTCACCAGTGCGGTGCGAATCGGACAGGCGCCACTGGGGAACTCCTTCTGCAGCACGTTGAGCGCCGCCAGGAAGGCCTTGAACGGCCCGCCGCGCAGCGGCTCGCGGGCCGACTCGCGCTCGCTGGCCTGGAACGCCTCCAGGCCGCCGAGCTGATAGACGCGCTCGGACTCGTCGGAAAACACCACTGCATCGCCATCGAAGGCGATACGCAGCTCCGCGCTGGCCGCACGTCGCGCCCCGCCGGAAAGGATGGTGGCAGCGGCAAAGCCGGCGTCCAGTGCGCGGCGCACATCTTCTGCATCGGTGGACAGAAACAGGTGACAACCAAAGGCGGCCAGGTACGGATACGGACTGCGCCCGCCAACGAAGGCTGCCCGCGAGATACCCAGGCCATAATGCTCGATGGAATTGAACACCCGCAGCCCGGTGTCGGCGCTGTTGCGTGACACCAGCACCACCTCGACCCGGGCCTGGCCGAGGCTGGCATTGAGGCCCAGCAGCTTTTCCACCAACGGGAACGCATCACCCGGTTGCAGGTATTCGTCTTCGTGCTCGATCTGGTACTGGCGGTAGGCTTCGACACCCTCGGCCAGGAACAGTCGATGGCTCTCGCTGAGGTCGAACAGTGCCCGTGATGAAATGGCTACCACCAGTTTGTCGCCAAGGCCTTTGCTCATCGCCGCTCTGCTCCGCACTGCCCTGCATCGGGCGCCATAAGGTCAAACAATCGACACACTATCAGCCCGGGCGCTGCCGCCCGCAACCTGCGAGCGTGTCGGGTGACGGCACTTTTGATCAGAAAAGCCCATACCAATGGGCCAAAGCGGCAGGAAAGCGGGCCCTGCCCATTGTCGAATCACGGTGTAACGCGCTAAGGTTCGGCACCCCGCCGCGTTCAATCATGCTGCTCCGCCGCGCGGGTAGCTGGCGGCCGGCACCCGTGACCTGACGAGTAACACGATGGCTGATTTACCGATCGACGACCTTAACGTTGCCTCCAACGAGACCTTGATCACCCCCGATCAGCTCAAGAAGGACATTCCACTCAGCGCCACCGCCCTGCAGACCGTGACCGCGGGCCGCGAAGTGGTACGCAATATCCTCGACGGCAAGGACCACCGCCTGTTCGTGGTGATCGGCCCCTGCTCGATCCATGACCTCAAGGCCGCACACGAATACGCCGAGCGCCTGAAGGTGCTGGCGGCCGAAGTCGCCGACACCCTGTACCTGGTGATGCGCGTGTATTTCGAGAAGCCGCGCACCACGGTGGGCTGGAAGGGCCTGATCAACGACCCGTACCTAGATGACTCGTTCAAGATCCAGGACGGCCTGCACATCGGTCGCCAACTGCTGCTGGATCTGGCGGAAATGGGCCTACCCACCGCCACCGAAGCCCTCGACCCGATCTCCCCGCAGTACCTGCAGGACCTGATCAGCTGGTCGGCGATCGGCGCGCGCACCACCGAATCCCAGACCCACCGCGAGATGGCCTCGGGCCTGTCGTCGGCCGTCGGCTTCAAGAACGGTACGGACGGCGGCCTGACCGTGGCGATCAACGCACTGCAATCGGTTTCCAGCCCGCACCGTTTCCTGGGCATCAACCAGGAAGGTGGCGTATCCATCGTCACCACCAAGGGCAACGCCTACGGTCACGTGGTGCTGCGCGGCGGCAACGGCAAGCCCAACTATGATTCGGTCAGCGTCGCCCTGTGCGAGCAGGCCCTGGCCAAGGCCAGGATCAAGCCGAACATCATGGTCGACTGCAGCCACGCCAATTCCAACAAGGACCCGGCCCTGCAACCGCTGGTGATGGACAACGTGGCCAACCAGATCCTCGAAGGCAACGAGTCGATCATCGGCCTGATGGTCGAAAGCCACCTCAACTGGGGCTGCCAGGCCATCCCCAAGGACCTTGCCGAACTGCAGTACGGCGTGTCGATCACCGATGCCTGCATCGACTGGGAAGCCACCGAGAAGTCCGTGCGCAGCATGCGCGCCAAGCTCAAGGACGTGTTGCCCAAGCGCAACCGCGGCTGAAAGCCATCAACGAAAACGCCGGGCAATGCCCGGCGTTTTCGTTTTCAACAGGGTGTCAGCAGGCTCAGGCCTTGTTGGAATGCTTTTGATGACGTTCCATGTAGCGCTCGACATAGGAGCACGAGGGGATCACGGTGTAGCCCATGTCCTCGGCATAGGCGAGGGCCTTTTCGGTCAGCGCCGCAGCGATGCCTCGCCCACGCAGCGCATTGGGCACGAACGTGCGGTAGATATCCAATGTCTGCTTACCCAGGTCCATGTAGGTCAGGTAGGCACGATGACCGTCCACATTGGTCTCGAACTGATGACCAGCCTGGTCATGGTGGATGGACAACGCCTCGCTCATCACTACTCCTCGCGGGTCTTCTCGTCAGACCCTTACCTTACCGATGTTTGTCCGGCGAAGGAACCTCTACGCCACCCCGTGCCCGTTTGGACAGCGAGAACAGCCTGGTTGTTCTCTGGCAACTGAGCACCTACAAATAGTAGGCGCCCAGTGCACAGATGCTCAAGGTACTTGATCGTAAAAAACCTGCACTTGCAGCATGCGAACACGGCAGCGAGCCACACTGCCAACAGTAGCCGGATGATGTAGTGGTAAGACGAACAATGACACTTGGAGTCACTTTTAGTTCACTACAAAGACGCATTTACAGCGGTGTTTCAGCGCCGCTACAAAAGCGCCTGCATTCTTTTCACACCCCCGCCGGGGCGGCCTGCGCAACCGCGCAATTTTTTTCCGGTTCTTGCGCTCGGTCAGTTTACTTACTACAAGTAATGGGTACTATGTACGCCGGCCAGTTTCTCTTTGTTGAGAGATGGCTCTTTAATAGAAAGTCCTTGAAGGGGAACACGATGAACAACGTTCTGAAATTCTCTGCTCTGGCTCTGGCCGCAGTACTGGCCACCGGTTGCAGCAGCGTCTCCAAAGAAACCGAAGCCCGTCTGACTGCAACCGAAGACGCAGCAGCCCGTGCACAAGCTCGTGCCGATGAAGCCTACCGCAAGGCTGATGACGCTCTGGCCGCCGCTCAGAAAGCTCAGCAAACTGCTGACGAAGCTAACGAGCGCGCTCTGCGTATGCTGGAAAAAGCCAGCCGCAAGTAATAATCCCTCGGGATTGTTAAAAAGCCGACCCACCTGTGGGTCGGCTTTTTTATTGCCTGCAGAACCGTCCTGCGCAAACGACGAGGCCCGCATGAAGCGGGCCTCGTGCAAACACAGGCGGGTTACTGCATTTCGAGCGGAACGCTCGATACCATCGGCGCACTGGCGTCACCCGGCACCGCGATCTCTACCGGGATACCATCTTCGGCCGCCACCACGTCACGCACCATGTCCCAGTTCATGCGCAGGTTGTTGGCCAGGTCTTCGCGCTTGAGCAGGGCATTGATCACTGCCGTGTGCTTGTCGACCACCGACGGGTCGCCCTTGTCATCCAGCGGAGTATGCGCCTCGAGGTAGACCTTGCCACCACTGAGGCCGAACTTGTACGGCTCGTTGATGATGCGCACCGAAGTCCCCACCGGGGCCATGCTCGCCAGTTGCAGCACGTTGTTGTTGAGCATGCGGAAACAGCCATGGCTGGTACGCATGCCGATGCCGAACTTCTTGTTGGAACCGTGGATCAGGTAGCCCGGTACGCCCAGGGTGAACTTGAACGGGCCCAGCGGGTTGTCCGGGCCGGCCGGCACCACGTTGGGCAACGGATCACCGTCGGCGGCGTGCTCGGCCTTGATCGAGGCCGGTGGGGTCCAGGTCGGGTTCGGCGTCTTGGCCGTGACCTTGGTGTTGGCAATAGGCGAACCCCAGCCTTCGCGGCCGATGCCCAGCGGGAAGGTGTGCACCACGTTCTCGCCTTTGGGGTAGTAGTACAGGCGGTACTCGGCAAGGTTGATCACGATGCCTTCGCGCGGGCCCGGCGGCAGGATGAAACGGGTCGGCAGCACGATCTCGGTGCCGGCGCCTGGCAGCCAGGGGTCCACGCCCGGGTTGGCCGCGACCATCTCCAGGTAGCCCAGGTCGTTGGCGGTACCGATGTCGGCGAAGGTGTCCTCATACTTGGCCTTGATCACCTGGACCTGGCCGATGACATCCTCGCCCGGCGGCGGCAGGGGGAACTCCAGAGCGGCAACAGGGCCCGCCGCCAGCAGGGCGGCCAGGGACAGGCAACGGGTGACGGCGGGAAAGCGCGGCAACATCCGGGAAATCCTTCGCTAATTCAGGTGGGTCAAGCGGGCAATTGTACACCGCCCCCTGCGGGATCGGGAGGCATCCGGGCACAGAACCCTTGCCAAACGTAAAAGATCCGACGTCAGGCCTGCAGCTCGGGCCATACCGGACGCGTGCCGCGCCGCTGCGCCTCGAGGATCGCCCGGCACAGGCGGCACAGGCGCTGGTCACGGTAGATGCTGCGTTCCACACCCGACCAGCGCGGTTGCGCCGGCAACAGGGTGCCACACAGGGTACGGTCGACGGAGCCGCCCAGTTCGAGTTGGCGGGCGATCAGGTGGACGCGACTCTCCTGGCAGGCGAACAGGTCAAGCTGTTCGTCAGGCTCGATCAATTGATAGGCATACAGGGACCAGGCGGGACGCGGCATCGGGGGCTCCAAATCGGGGGCGCAACATTAGCCGAAAGCCGATCAGTATAAAAGCGTCAAAGCAGCGGTTTTATTGATGGCCAGGCATTTTCCAGCAACTGCGCCTGGGCGCCCTGCCCCGGATGGATGCCATCGGCCTGCATCAGCTCGGGCACGCCACCTACCCCTTCGAGAAAGAACGGCACCAGCGGCACGTCCTTTTCCTTGCCAAGATCGGCATACACCTGTGCGAACGCATCGGTGTAGCGCTTGCCATAGTTGGGTGGCAGGCGCATGCCCAGCAGCAGCACCCTGGCACCGGCATCACGGGAGCGATCGATCATCGAGGCAAGATTTTGTTGCAATTGCGCCGGTGCCTGCCCGCGCAGCCCGTCATTGCCACCCAGCTCCACCACCACCAGGCTGGGCTTGTGCTCTGCAAGCAGCGCAGGCAGCCGCGCCTGGCCCCCGGCACTGGTGTCGCCACTGATCGAGGCATTGACCACCTTGTCATCGAAACCCTCGGCCTTGAGCCGCTGTTCGAGCAGGGCAACCCACCCCTGACGGGTATCCAGGCCAAAAGCGGCACTGATACTATCCCCAACGATCAACACCGTTCCTGCCGATGCGCCCTGGGCCATGCACAGCAAGGCCAGGCCTGCACTCAATAACCACACTCGCATTGGATTCTCCATGGGCCCCAGCATCTTGACTGCGCGCAACCTTAGCAAAGTGGTCCCCAGCGCGGAAGGCGACCTGACCATCCTGCACGAACTGAGCCTGGAATTGAAACAGGGCGACAGCCTGGCCATTGTCGGCGCCTCCGGCTCGGGCAAGTCCACCCTGCTCGGCCTGCTGGCCGGCCTCGACCTGCCCAGTGCAGGCTCGGTGACACTGGCCGGGCACGACCTGGGCCCGCTCGACGAAGACCAGCGCGCCCAGGTCCGCGCCGAGCATGTCGGCTTCGTGTTCCAGTCGTTCCAGCTGCTCGACAGCCTCAATGCCCTTGAGAACGTGATGCTGCCGCTGGAGCTGGACGGACGCCGCGATGCCCGCGAACACGCCCGCAGCCTGCTCGAACGGGTCGGCCTGGGCCAGCGCCTGAGCCATTCGCCACGCCAGTTGTCCGGCGGCGAGCAGCAGCGGGTGGCAATTGCCCGCGCCTTTGCCGCCGAGCCTGCGGTGCTGTTCGCCGACGAGCCCACCGGCAACCTCGACAGCCACACCGGTGAACGCATCAGCGACCTGCTGTTCGAACTGAACAAGGAACGCGGCACCACCCTCGTCCTGGTCACCCACGATGAACGCCTGGCGCACCGCTGCGGCCGGCTGATTCGCCTGGAAGCCGGCCACCTGGTCACCCCGCTGGAGCCCTAGATGGCACACCTGTCGTTTCTGCGCCTGCCGAGCTTGGCGTTGCGTCAACTGATGCGCGATGCACGCGCCGGCGAACTGCGCGTGCTGTTCTTCGCCCTGCTGGTGGCCGTGGCCGCCAGCACCGCCATCGGCTACTTCGGCGCCCGCCTGAACGGCGCCATGCTGCTGCGTGCCACCGAGTTCCTTGGCGCCGACCTGGTGTTGCAGGGCAGCGCCCCGGCCACCCCGGAACAGATCCGCAACGGCGAGCAACTGGGCCTGGCCCATGCGAAAGTGGTCGAGTTCTCCAGCGTGATCGCCACCGACAACGGTATCCAGCTCTCCAGTGTCAAGGCTGCCGGCACGGGTTACCCGCTGCGCGGGGAGCTGCGCAGTGCCGCCGAGGCCTACGGGCCGGAGGTGGCCGGCGGTGGTCCGGCGCCGGGCGAAGCCTGGGTCGAGTCGCGCCTGCTGGCGGCGCTGAACCTCAAGATCGGTGACAGCGTCGACGTGGGCATGAAGCCCCTGCGCCTGAGCCGCGTGCTGACCTATGAGCCGGACCGCGCCGGCAACTTCTACAGCCTCACCCCGCGGGTGCTGATGAACCTCGCCGACCTGGATGCCACCGGCGTGGTGCAGCCCGGCAGCCGGGTCACCTACCGCGACCTGTGGCGCGGCGAGCCCCAGGCCCTGGCAAGCTACACCCAGGCTACCAAGGCGGGGCTTGCCGCCCACCAGCAACTGCGCGACTCGCGTGACGGCAACCAGCAGATCGGCGGTGCACTGGGCAAGGCCGAACGCTACCTGAACATGGCCAGCTTGGTGGCGGTGCTGCTGGCCGGCGTGGCCGTGGCGCTGTCGGCCAGCCGTTTTGCCATGCGCCGCTTCGATGCCAGCGCCCTGCTGCGCTGCCTGGGCCTGTCCCGACGCCAGGCGCTGAGCCTGTTCTGCCTGCAACTGGCGATTTTGGGCAGCGTGGCAGCCCTGGGGGGCGCACTGCTCGGCTGGCTGGCGCAACTGGGTCTGTTCGCCCTGCTGCAGGGCCTGCTGCCTTCGCAGGTGCCGCCAGGCGGCATCGCCCCGGCCCTGGCCGGGATCGCCACCGGGCTGGTGGCGCTGGCCGGTTTCGCCCTGCCGCCATTGGCAGCGCTGGGCCGGGTGCCGCCGCTGCGTGTACTGCGCCGCGACCTGCTGCCGGTGCCGGCAAGCAGCTGGCTGGTGTATGGCGCAGCGCTGTTGGCCCTGGGCCTCATCATGTGGCGCCTGAGCCTGGACCTGCTGCTGACCTTCGCCCTGCTCGGCGGCGGTCTGGTGGCCGCGCTGGTGCTGGGCGGTCTGCTGCTGCTCGGCCTGCGCAGCCTGCGCCGGCTGCTGGCCGGCGCCCCGCTGGCCTGGCGCCTGGGCCTGGGGCAACTGCTCAAGCATCCGCTGGCGGCGGCAGGCCAGTCGCTGGCCTTCGGCATGATCCTGCTGGCCATGGCCCTGATCGCCCTGCTGCGCACCGAGCTGCTCGACACCTGGCAGAACCAGCTGCCCAAGGATGCTCCCAACTATTTCGTGCTCAACATCCTGCCGGACGACAAGGACACCTTCGCCCAGCGCCTGAACGAATTCTCGGTCCATGCCGCGCCGTTGTTCCCGGTGATTCCCGGGCGCCTGACGCTCATCAATGGCGAGCCGGTGCGCGAGATCGTCAGCAAGGAATCCACCGGTGACCGCGCCGTCCAGCGCGACCTGAGCCTGACCTGGGCCGCCGACCTGCCCCAGGGCAACACCTTGAGCGCCGGCCAGTGGTGGCAGGCACAGCCAACGGCCGATGCCTTGCCCGGCGTGTCGGTGGAGGCGCAGCTGGCCGACAGCCTCAAGCTCAAGCTGGGCGACACCCTGACCTTCAGCATCGGTGGCCTGGAGCGCCAGGTACAGGTCAGCAGCCTGCGCACGGTCAACTGGGACAGTTTCCAGCCCAACTTCTACATGATCTTCCAGCCCGGCACCCTGCAGGACCTGCCGACCACCTATCTCACCAGCTTCTACCTGGCCCCAGGCCACGACCAGCAGGTGGTGGCCCTGTCGCGAGCGTTCCCGGCAGCCACCATCCTGCAGGTCGATGCGCTGCTGGAGCAGTTGCGCAGCATCCTGGCCCAGGTGACCCTGGCGGTACAGTATGTGCTGCTGTTCGTGCTGGCGGCGGGCCTGGCCGTGTTGTTCGCCGGGCTGCAGGCCACCCTGGACGAGCGCATCCACCAGGGTGCGCTGCTGCGGGCACTGGGCGCCAGCCGCAGCCTGCTGGTCAAGGCCCGGCGCATCGAGTTCGGCCTGCTGGGCGCTGCCAGCGGCCTGCTCGCGGCGCTGGGCACCGAACTGATCAGCCTGCTGCTGTACCGCTACGCATTCGACCTGCACTGGAGCCCGCACCCGTGGCTGCTGCTGTTGCCGGTGATCGGTGCGTTGCTGGTGGGGGGTGCGGGGGTATTCGGCACGCGCCGGGCGCTCAATGCCAGCCCGCTGACAGTGCTTCGCGAGGGCTGATAGACTCGGCGGCTACCTACCCGAGCCTGGAAGCCCATGAGCCGATACCGCCCGCCCCGCACAGCCGGCACCGCACTGATCACCCCACAGGGCGAGGCGCGCATGCGCGCCGAGCTGCATGAACTGTGGCATGTGCGCAGGCCCCAGGTGACCCAGTCGGTCAGTGAGGCAGCAGCGCAAGGTGACCGTTCGGAAAACGCCGAGTACACCTACGGCAAGAAGATGCTGCGCGAAATCGACAGCCGCGTGCGCTTCCTGACCAAGCGCCTGGAAAACCTGAAAGTGGTGAGCGAACGGCCCAGCGACCCGAACAAGGTGTACTTCGGGGCCTGGGTCACGGTCGAGAACGAAGACGGCGAACAATCGCGCTACCGCATCGTCGGGCCCGACGAGCTGGACTTGAAACTGGGCCTGATCAGCATCGATTCGCCCCTGGCCCGCGCCCTGATCGGCAAGGCGCTGGACGCTGAAGTGCGGGTGCAGACACCAACTGGCGAACAGACGGTGTACATCGTCGAGATCGAGTACCCCTGAGCGATCAGGCGCGGGTGATCAAGCCCTGGCGGGCGATGCGGGTCAGGTGGTGGAGCACTTCGGCGGCATCGGCCCTCGAGGGCGCCTGCACCACGGCCAGGTCGAAACGGTCGTTGCCGAACCGGGCGAGGGTTTCGCAGGAGTCGGCGAACTGGATCAGGAACGCCGTGGCACGGCCTTTGGGGCGGGGCCAGCCATCGAGGTAGCGCAGCAGGGTCGGCTGGTGTTTGCCGCTCAGCAGAATGCGCGGCGTGCGAGCCGCCTGGCTGGTAGGGAGAGGGGTGAGGCAAACGCTGGTACGTGGGCAACTCATGGTGTACTTCTCTGTGCCTCGCAGATCCCGCTGGGCTGCGGTGCGAGGCGTCACCGAACCAGCGCTTTAGCGGTATTCGGACGACCTGCTGGTGGTCTTCCTGCGCCCCGCAAGTAGCTGTTTAAATCGGCGCAAGCCAGCATCCTAGAGAAGCGCCGGCCCGGCTGTCAACAATGCCATCGTCTGATAAACGACCCGGACGCCGGAAAAACAAGCGAGTTTCTCGCATTCGACGGCGACGCCGGTTCCTGCACCTGTCGGTGCCCCTGAAGGCGCCTGCGTTGCCGCAGAAGCAAGCAGCCGGGTCGGGCACAAAAAAGGGCCTGCAATGCAGGCCCTTTTTGTGCCACAACGCCAAGGCTCACTTGGCGATCATGCGGTCCACCGACGCCCTGCCCGCCCCTTCCACCAGTACCGCAATCGCGCCACCCAGCAGCGCCAGGGCGAACTCATAGCCGTTGTTGGCCATGAACAGACCGTTGCCGATGTGCACCGAGAAAATCGCCACCAGCAGCAACCCCACCAGCGCCAGGGCCGCCGGGCGTGCCAGCAGGCCGATGACCAGTGCCAGCCCGCCGAAGAACTCGGCCCCACCGGACAGCGCCGCCATCAGTGTCGGCGGGGTCAGCCCCAGGCTTTCCATGTACTGCGCGGTGCCTGCCAGCCCGCCGCCACCAAACAGGCCGAACAGCTTCTGCGAGCCATGGGCCATGAAGATGATGCCGATGAAGATGCGCAATACGGTAATGCCCCAGCCGGCACGGGTGAACAATACGGAGTTGATGGCGTTCATGCTGTCTTCCTTAAGCGATGCAGGTGTGTGGTAGAGGTCGTCATCTTAATCATATTTTCAAATGTTAAAATCGCGATTATCTGCACATACCAATCGTAATTTTCGATTACTTGCGTGAGGCCACTTTTCGTCCCCGGGCTTCCAGCGCGTCGCGTTCGCGGTCGAATGCCAGAAAGTACTTGTTGACGCTATTAACATAGCTGACCGGCCCCATTCCCACCTGCTCGAGCGCCACACGTTCTACCTGAAAGAACCACTGGTTGTGGTTCAGGCCGCGTCGCCGCGCCTCGGCCCGCATGGCCTGAACCCGCTCCGGCCCCAGGTTGTAGCCGGCCAGCACGAACGCCATGCGCTCGCGTTCGTTGAGCTGGTTGCTGGAAAAGAACTTGCGCCGGATCAGTGCCAGGTAGCGCGCGCTGGCCTGTACATTGCCATCGACATTGGCGATATCGCTGATCCCCACCCGCTGCGCCGCACCGGGGGTGATCTGCATCAGCCCATGGGCGCCACCTGCGCCCCTGGCCGCCGGGTCGAGGGCCGACTCCTTGAACGCCAGTGCCGCCAGGTTCAGCCAGTCCAGGTTCTGGGCCTGGGCGTGACGCTGCAGCACCGGCCGCAGTTTTTCCAGGCGCTGGCGGTTGGCCTGGGCCAGCGGGTAATGCACCTTGTACAGGCGCCGGTAGATACGCTCGAACGCCACATCCTGATCGGCCGGGGCGTGATACCCCTTGAGGAAGCGATCGACACTGGCGTGCAGCATCGCCGCGTCGCGGCGCACGTACCAATGCATCGCCTCGGGCTGGGCCAGCTGCACCTTGCGCTGCACCAGCAGCTTGGGCATCACCTGCGCCCAGCGCCGGGCAATCGGCTGTTCGACCACGGTCAGGTGGAAGATGCCGGCCTGCACCATTTCCAGCACATCCTCCACCGCAAGGCTGGGGTCCGCCCATTCCACCTTGAGCGGCGCCAGCTTGCGCAGGGCCAGGCGCTGGTTGATTTCGTGGAGGGTATCGCCTGCCGCACTCGAACTGGTCAGGGTCACGGTGCGGCCGGCAAGCTGCTCGACGCGCTGGTAGGTCCGTTCGCCCTTGCGCCCCACCAGCACCAGCGGCACATTCTCCAGCACGGGGTCGCTGGCCATCACCCCGCGGGTGGAACTCAAATCGATCAGCTCGCCGGGCGCCACCAGATCGCCCTCGCCACGCTGCAATGCGCCAATCAACTGGTCCTTGGCCTTGGGGATGATCTTCAGGCGGATCTGCTGACCGTCACGGGCACGCCCGTTGAGATAGTGCTCGAAGGCGATCAACCGATGGTATTCGATGCCCACCGGCTGGCCCTTGACCTCGCCGGAGCTGTTGCGGCTCTGGTTGACCAGCACGCGCAACACCCGGCCTTCACGGATCTGCGCCAGGTCGCGCACCTTGGCCGCAGGCACCGCCTGCTGCGGGCCGGGCAGGCGTGCGTGGGCCGGGCCGGCGCACAGCAGGCCCACACACAGCAAAAAAAGCCAAAGTGATCGCGTCATCCGGTCTCCGGCAAAGGGCCGCGATTGAGTATTTGACGCCATAATGAGCGGTCGGTCCGTGACAATTGACCGCAAAAGACCGCGACAACTTCTTGAAGTTCTTGGCGTTATTGGTATTTTTCGGCGCTGCCAAGCGCTTTTGCCGCACAACCTGAGGTAGCACCATGCAACTCATCGACATCGGCGTCAATCTGACTAACCCAAGTTTCGACGGCAAGCACGAGGCCATCTTGCAGCGTGCCGAGGCCGCCGGGGTGCATCAGATGCTGGTGACCGGTACCAGCCTGGCCGGCAGCGAAGCCGCGCTACACCTGTGCGAGCAACTCGACCCGCAGGCCCGGCGCCTGTTCAGCACGGCCGGTGTACACCCCCACGATGCCAGCAGCTGGAACAGCGACACCGCGCGCCATCTGCGCGCGCTGCTCGAACAGCCACGGGTGCACGCGGTGGGTGAATGCGGGCTGGACTTCAACCGCGACTTCTCGCCGCGCCCGCAACAGGAAAAGGCCCTGGAAGAACAACTGGCGCTGGCGGTGCAGCTGCAGATGCCGGTGTTTCTGCACGAGCGTGATGCCAACGAACGCCTGTTGCAGATTCTCAAGGACTACCGCGACCGCCTGCCAGCCGCCGTGGTGCACTGCTTTACCGGCGAGCGCAGCGCCCTGTTCAGCTACCTGGACCTGGACCTGCACATCGGCATCACCGGCTGGATCTGCGACGAACGTCGCGGTACCCACCTGCACCCGCTGGTTGCCAGCATCCCCACTGGCCGCCTGATGCTGGAGAGCGACGCCCCCTACCTGCTGCCCCGGACCCTGCGCCCCAAACCCAAAAGCGGTCGCAACGAACCGGCCTACCTGCCCGAAGTGCTGCGCGAAGTGGCCCTGCACCGGGGCGAGACACCCGAGCAAGTGGCTGCGCACACCAGCGACTGCGCCCGGCGCTTCTTCGGGCTCCCCGACATAGTTTGACGCATATCAAGATTTGTCTTTGAATTGGCTGGCACACTGATGGCACCTTGCCAAATTGTTTCCGCTCAATCAGAGAAGACCTATCCATGGGTGCCTGGCTCAGCAATATCTCACTGAAGTACAAGTTCTGGGCGGTGAACGCAGTCGCCTTCGTCACAACCCTGTTCGTGGTGCTGTATGCGGTGCACCTGGAAACCCGCGCCAGGGCCGAGACGGCCCAGGCCCGGGTGCAATCCGAAGCCCGCCTGCTGGCCGCCTGGCCCGCCGGCCAGGCCTTGCCGCAGAACGCCACCTGGGTCAGCTTCACACCCGGGCAGGCGCCCACCTTCGATGGCCAGGCGTTGCCGGCCCTGGCCACTGCCCAGGGCTGGGTCGAGCTGAACGGCATGCCGCTGCTGGGCAGCGACCCGCTGATCGGCGCGCAGGTCATCCAGCGCGATGGCCAGCAGATCGCGGTACTGGCCCAGGCCCCGAGCATGGCGCAGGTGTTCACCGACCGTTTCGTCAACTATGCGGTGTGCGTACTGATCCTGATGCTGGCCATGCTGTGCGCCTCGCAGTTGCTGATCCGCTTCCTGCTCAGCCAGCTCAACATCCTCAAGGACGTGATGCTGCACGTCGAGAAGACCGGTGACCTGTCGGCACGGGTGCCGCTGTCCTGCGGCGACGAGATCGGCCAGATGGCCAGCGCCTTCAACGCCATGCAGACCACCTACCACCGCGTGGTCAACACCGTGGCGCGAACCGCCGCGCAGCTGGATGCCGGCGCCGCGCGCCTGGCCGCCAGCATGAACGAGGTGCGCCACGGCATGCTCGGCCAGCAGAGCGAAACCGACCAGGCCGCCACCGCCATCAACGAAATGACCGCCACCGTCTACCACATCGCCCAGCATGCCGGTGCCACACGCGACCTGTCGCAAAGCGCCGACACCCTGGCCGGCAGCGGCAAGGACGTGGTCAGCCGCGTGCAGTCGTCGATCTCGGGGCTCTCCACCGGCGTGCAGCAGACGGCCGAGATGATCCGTCAACTGGCCGAGGACAGCCAGAAGATCAACAGCGTGGTCGGGGTGATTCACAGCATCGCCGAACAGACCAACCTGCTGGCCCTCAACGCGGCGATCGAGGCGGCCCGTGCCGGCGACCTGGGCCGCGGTTTCGCGGTGGTGGCGGACGAGGTGCGCAACCTGGCCAAGCGCGTGCAGAGCTCCACCGATGAAATCACCACCATGGTCTCTGCCCTGCAGGCCGGCACCCGCGATGCGGTGGAGTTCATGACCGAGAGCTCGTTCAAGGCCGACGACTGCGTCAAGCAGGCCCAGGAAGCCGGCGAGGCCCTGGCGGAGATCACCGGCGCGGTGGCGCAGATGCGCGAGAGCAATACCCAGATCGCCGTGGCGGCCGAACAGCAGAGCCAGGTGGCCGAAGAGATGAACCGCGCAGTGGTGAGCATCCGCGACGTGACCGAAGAGACCGTGCAGCAGACCGTCGACTCGGCCACCACCAGCAGCGAACTGGCCACCCTGGCCGGCGAGCTGAACAAGGCCATCGGTCAACTCAAGCTATAAACGCGATAGCCGCGCGCAATTGGCCCCCTGGCGGGGGCCAAACTACGCTTGGGTTATCCGTTTTGCACCTTGAGGAGAACCGTGATGAACAAGCACCTGTTTCACCTGCCCCACTGGCATCACGCCCCTCGTACCCCCACCAACATCGCGCTACAGCTGATTGCGCTGCCGCTGCTGGCCATCGGCGCGCTGCTGGTATTGAGCGGCGCGCTCGACGCCGACCTGGGCACCCTGGCCGTCGGCGTCATCGGCCTGCTGGCCGGTGTGGCGGTGGAGCGCCAGCGCCAGTGATTCAGGCGAACACGGTCACCGTCTGGCGGCTGATGGCAAGCAAATCACCGGCTCCGTTCCACAAGGCGGCCGCCACATGGCCGTAGCCGTCACGCGCGTAGTCGATCTGGGCGCAGTACTGGCACCAGTCCAGGGTGGTCAGGCTGGCCACCGGCTGCACGAACTCGATGGTCCAGGTCAGGGTGCTGCCGGCAGCGGGCGTGCTCAGGTGCGGCATCAACGCCGGTGGCCAGGCATCGACCAGCGCCAGCAGGTGGGCTTCGGTCACCGGCTCCTCGACTACATCCTCACCGCGCAGGCGCACCCAGCCGCCCATCTCGCGTGACCGGCTACCGCTGAACGGCAAGCCGCCAATGCCCCAGCGCATGGCCAGGTGGCGAATGAACTCGGGGGTCACGCCCTTGATGAAGGGCAACTCGGGGCTGGACTCGGCAAGGCTTTTCATCGGCACCGGCGCCAGCCCTGACACCTGCACCACCGAATCGCGCCCGGCACCGAAACTGCCCTGCACCAGGGTCACCACCTGGCCATTCTGTACCGCGCGCCCCAGCAGCGAGCTGACCGCCTTGCCGTCACGCAACAGCTCCACCTCGAAACTGATCGGCACCCCAGGCTCGGCCGGCCCTACGAAGGTGATGGCCAGCGAGCGCACCGGACGGTCCGGGGCGACCTTGGCGTGCATGGCCTCGTACACCAGCGCCGCCATCAGCCCGCCGAAACAGGCACGCCCCTGGGCCCATTCGGCCGGGATGGTCACCGCCTGGGGCTGCAGGCGCACGGCGGTGAGCAGTTGGGAAAAATTCATCGGGACCTCGACCAGTGGGCAAATGTGGCGATGTTAACCAGCCGCCGCGCCGCGCACAGGCCGCATTTGCGCCAAACACGCGACTTATCGACGTTGGATTTCGCTCAGCAGTGTCTCCAGCGTGCGGTCGGCACGTTGCTCGGCCGCCGCCTGTTGCGCCTGCCAGTGCGCCACGCAGGGCGCCAGGCCAGGCTGCTGCTCGGCCTGCAACAGCCACTGCAACAGGTCGTGCCAGTCGCCCAGATCGCCCTGGGCGCGCTTGAGCCCGCGGCGCAGGGCCGGGCGCAGGCGTTCGAGCTGTGGATAGGCCTCGGCGCCATAGCGCACCCGCTTGATCAGCAGGCGCAGGCGGTGGCGGTCGTGCGCCGGGTCGTTCATGGCAGCCTGCAGGTTGCGCCACTGCTTGTGCAGGCGCTTGCCCACCCGCGCCTCCAGGCGGCGTACCAGGCCCTGGCGCTGGGCCGCACGCAGGAACATCGGGAAGGCATCGATGATCGCCAGCAGCCGCGCAAGCTCGGCGCTGGCCGCCACCCGGGCAAAGGTGCGGGCGGGGTCGCCAAGCTGCTGGCGGGCCACCTCGGGCAGCCCGCGTTCGAGCAACTGCGCGGCCAGCACCTCGCGATCGCGCAGCGGCGTAGTCAGGCGCCCCAGCTCGGCGGCAGCATCCTCCAGCTTGTCCACCCCCGGCAGCCCGCGCAGGGGCCGCAGCAGGCTGCGCAGGCGACGCACGCTGGTACGCAGGTCATGCAGCGCCTCACTGTCGGTATGGGCCGCCAGGCGTGCCTGGCAGGCCAGCAGGCGCACGTGCAGGGTCAGCACCTGGGCGATCACATGGTCGAGCATTGCCGACATGGCCTGGTCCTCCCTCAGCGCCCGGCGCGCGATTCACGGATGTAGAAGCGTGCCTTCTCGGCCTTGTTGCTGCAGCCTTCGAAGGCTTCGAACTGCTGCTGGGTCTTGGCGCCGGTCAGCAGCGACAGGGCCTTGGAATAGCTGACCGTGCCGGCGAAGCCCTCGGCCTTGGCCAGGTCCAGCTCCTTCCAGGCCGAATCCAGCTGATTGGCGCAGCTGTCCCGGTACGCCGTCTTGCCGGCGCAGCCGCTCAGTACCAGGGCAATCAGGGGCAGGCAGATCCAGGCTTTCATCGGTGTTACCTCAAAAGGAAAATGTTCGGGGTGGCACTTCGACGGCACGCACGCTGAAAAGTGCCCTGCTCAGCGTAGCCCAGCGCTTGTCACGATTGAAGCACAGCCCTGAATGGGTGCATTGTTAGGCCCACGAGCAGAACAGCCGCAAGGAACGACCATGAGCAAACGCGTAGCACTGGTGCTGGGGTCGGGGGGCGCCCGAGGGTATGCACACATCGGCGTGATCGAGGAGCTGGAGCGGCGCGGCTACGACATCGCCTGCATTGCCGGCTGTTCGATGGGCGCAGTGATCGGCGGCATCTACGCCGCCGGCAAGCTCGACGACTACCGACGCTGGATCGAGAGCCTGGATTACCTGGATGTGCTGCGCCTGGTGGACGTGAGTTTCAGGCTGGGCGCGATTCGCGGCGAGAAGGTGTTCGGGCAGATCCGCAAGATCGTCGGCGAGGTCAACATCGAGAACCTGCGCATCCCCTACACCGCAGTGGCGGCCGACCTCACCAACCAGCAGGAGATCTGGTTCCAGGAAGGCTGCCTGCACCAGGCCATGCGCGCCTCGGCGGCGATCCCCAGCCTGTTCACCCCGGTGGTGCAGGGCAACCGCATGCTGGTCGATGGCGGCATCCTCAACCCGTTGCCGATCATCCCGGTGGTGTCCAGCCACTGCGACCTGATCGTGGCGGTGAATCTCAACTCCACCAACCAGAAGCATTACCAGTTGCCGGTGATCGAGCGGCCGGCGGCGTTCAAGTTGCGCTTCGACAACCTGATCAACTCGCTGGGCTCGCACCTGCCGTTCCGGCGCAAGGCCGCCGAAGGGCTGATCCGCATCGAGCAGGCGGCGCCCAACCCGTGGCTCAGCGATGCGGCCGAGCCTGAGGCGCAGCAGCCCTCGGCGGCGCCCGAGACTGACGGCGCGCCGAAATCGGCGGCCGGCTCGTTCATTGTCGACAACGTGGGGCCGGCTTCGCTGCTGGACCTGATCAACCAGAGCTTCGAGGTGATGCAGACGTCGCTGGCGCAGTACAAGATCGCCGGCTACCCGCCGGATGTACTGATCAACGTGCCCAAGCGGGTGTGCCGGTTCTTCGAGTTCTACAAGGCGCCGGAGCTGATCGCGCTGGGGCGCGAGATTGCACGCGATACGCTGGACAACTATGAGGCCGAGAGGCGCTAGGCCGGCGAAGAGGCCCTCAAGCCTGCTCCGGCCCGATCAACCGATACCCCACCCCCGGCTCGGTCACGATGAACCGCGGCGCCGTCGGGTCGTCCCCCAGTTTCTGCCGCACATGCGCCACCACGATGCGCAGGTAGTGGCTGTCCTCCACATGGGTGGGGCCCCAGATATCCTTGAGCAACTGCTGCTGGGTGATCACCCGCCCCGGGTGACGCGCCAGTTGCGCCAGCAACGCATACTCCTTGCGGGTCAGCGCCACCTCCTCGCCCGCCAGGGTCACGCGCCGGTAGGCAAGGTCCACGGTCAACGGGCCGAAGCGCGGCGCCGACTCTTCGGCCACCGCCTGGGGCACCTGGCGCAGCAATGCGCGCACCCGCGCCAGAAACTCCTGGATGCCGAACGGCTTGGTCACGTAGTCATTGGCCCCGCCGTCCAGCGCCTCGACCTTCTGCACTTCGCTGGCCCGCACCGACAACACCAGCACCGGCACCTGGCTCCATTCGCGCAGTTCGCGCAACACCTGCTGCCCGTCCATGTCGGGCAACCCCAGGTCGAGCACCACCAGCTCCGGCCGACCCAGCGCCGCCTGGCTCAGGCCCTCGGCACCGGTGCCCGCCTCCAGCACCTTGTAGCCCTGCGAGCCAAGGCTGATGCGCAGGAACTTGCGGATCTGCGGTTCGTCGTCGATGACCAGCACGGTCGCGGTCTGGCTCATGGGGTCTCGCTGTCCAGTTCAGGTTGGGCCGGAAGCGGCAAGCATAGTGTGATGCAGGTGCCACGGCCATCGATGCCGTCCTCTACGCGGATCTGCCCGCCATGGGCGCCGATCATGCCCTGGCAGATCGCCAGCCCCAGCCCCGTGCCCTGCCCGCCCCGGTCCCCGCGCGCAGCGGTGTAGAACATGTCGAAGATGCGCGCCCGGTCCTGCGGCGCAATCCCCGGGCCCTCGTCGGCGACGGCCATGCACAGCTGCTCGCCTTCCACACTCACCCGCAGTTCGAGGCGCCCGTGGGCCGGCGAGAAGCGCGCCGCGTTCTCCAGCACATTGATCAGGGCCTGCTCGATCAGTGCGGCATGCACGAACAGCAGCGGCAGCTCTGCCGGCACCTCGGTGCGCAACTGCAACGGGGCCAGCACCACGCGCAGGCGGCTCAGGGCGCTGCCGACGATGTCGGTCGGCGCCACCCAGTCCCGCGCGAGCTTGAGCCCGCCATGCCCCAGGCGGGTCATGTCGAGCAGGTTCTGGATGTAACGGTCCAGGCGCTCGGCCTCGTCGCGGGTGCCTTCGAGCAGCTCGCGACGGTCGTGCTGACTGATTGCCTCACCCAGTGCCAGCAGGCTGTCGATGCTGCCGCGCATGGCAGTCAACGGGGTGCGCAGGTCGTGGGACACCGAGGCCAGCAAGGCACTGCGCAACTGTTCAGTTTCGCCGTGCAGGCGCGCCGCCTCCAGCTGATCGGCCAGCCGCGCCCGGGCCAGGGCCTGGGCCAATGGCTGGCTGAGGGCCTTGAGCAGGCGCCGGCGCTGGGCCGTCAGCACCTGGCCCTCGCGCGGGCGTACCCCCAGCAGGGCCAGCGGGCCTTCCTCCACCGACAGCGGCCACCACCACCAGCGCCCGTTGGGCAAGGTGTCGCTGCCAAGGCCGGCGGCCTGGTCATGCTGCCAGGCCCAGTCGGCGGCCGCCCGCTCGGTGTCGTTGAACTGCAGGGCACCGCCGCTGGCCACCTGCAGGCGACCTTCGGCATCGCGTTCGAGCAGGCACATCTGCACGTCCGTCCAGCCCTCCAGGTGGTGGCTGGCGGCATTGAACACCGCCTGGCGGTCGGTAGCTGCGGTCAGCCGGCGGGTCAGGTCCAGCAATTGGCCGGTCTGCTCCTGGGTTTCGCGCAGCGCCTGCAACTGACGCCGCTGGCGCGCCGCCAGGTTGCCGGTCAGGGCGGCCATCAGCAGAAAGAACACCAGGGTCAGCACGTCCTCCTCGCGCTGGATGCTCAGCGAGAAATTCGGCGGTATGAACAGAAAATCGTAGGCCAGAAACGACAGCGCGGCGCACACCAGCGCCGGGCCCAAGCTGCTGCGCACCGCCACCAGCAGCACCGCTGCCAGAAACACCAGCGAGATGTTGGGCAGCGCCAGCACCCCGGCCACGCCCCAGGCCAGTGCACTGGCCAGCACGGTGGCGAGCAGCGCCAGCAGGTAGTGGCGCCAGGCCCAGGCTCGCGCCACCGGCGCGCTGACCGGTTCTGGCTGTGCGTCGCGGTCGAGCACGTTGATTTCCAGCCCGTGGGCCTCGCGCAACAGGCGCGCCGCCACACCGGCACCGAACCAGCGCCGACGCAGCCGATCACGCGACTGGCCCACCAGCACCAGGCTCGCACGCCGCTCCAGCGCATGCTGGATCAAGGTGTTGGCCACCTCGCCGGCGCGCAGCACCACCACTTCGCCGCCCAGCCGCTCGGCCAGCTGCTGGGCGGCCTGCAGGCGCTGGCGTGCGGTTTCGTCGCGCAGGCGGCCGTTGTCCACGTGCACCAGGCTCCAGGGCAGGTGGCGGCGCTGTGCCACGCGGCTGGCATGACGTACCAGGCGCTCGGCCTGGGCATCGCCATCCACCCCCACCAGCAGGCGCCCACGCAGCGCCGGCGCATCCTGGCCCAGGCTGCGGTAGCCGTGGGCGAGGTCGGCATCGACCTGGGCGGCGGCGGTCTGCATCGCCAGCTCGCGCAGGGCCGTCAGGTTGGTCTGGGTGAAGAACGCATCGATCGCCGCCCGCGCCTGCTCCGGCACGTACACCTTGCCGTCGCGCAGGCGTTCGAGCAGCTCGCGCGGCGGCAGGTCGATCAGCACCAGTTCGAAGGCTTCCTGCAGCACCCAGTCGGGCAGCGTTTCGCGCACCTGCACGCCGGTGATGCCGCGCACATGGTCATTGAGGCTTTCCAGGTGCTGCACGTTGACCGTGGTGTACACGTCGATACCGGCCGACAGCAGCTCCTGCACGTCCTGCCAACGCTTGGCGTGGCGGCTGCCGGGTGCGTTGCTGTGGGCCAGCTCGTCCACCAGCGCCAGTTGCGGGGCGGCCTTGAGCAGGCCGTCCAGGTCCATTTCCTCCAACTGCACGCCACGGTACTCGGAGCGCACCAGCGGCTGTTGCGGCAAACCGCCCAGCAGCGCCTCGGTTTCGCTGCGCCCATGGGTTTCGACGATGCCCGCCAGCACCCTCACCCCCTGGCGCAACTGCGCATGGGCGGCCTGCAGCATGGCGTAGGTCTTGCCTACGCCGGGCGCTGCGCCCAGGAACACCTTGAGCCGGCCGCGCCCCTCGCGCGGCAACTCGGCCAACAACGCATCGGCGCGTTCAGAATCACTCATGGTCGACACACGTCCTTATTTCGAAGCAGGTGCGAGCTGGTCGAGGGCCGCATTCAGGGCCAGGATATTGACCACCGGCGGCCCCACCAGTGGGTGCAGGGTGGACTGCTCCGCCAGGGCTTGCAAGGTGGGCAGCGGCAATTGCCGCGCCGCTGCCACCCGCGCCAGCTGATAGGCCACGGCTGCTGGCGGCAGGTGCGGGTCCAGGCCGCTGCCGGAGGTGGTCAGCAGCGCCAGCGGCACCGGGCCTTGTGCCGGCACATACAGCGCCTGGGCCTGCTCGCCCACGCGTTTGGCCAACGCCGGGTTGCTCGGCGCCAGGTTGCTGGCACCGCTGGACACCGTGGCATAGTCGGCCGCCGAGGGCCGCGGCTGGAACCAGCCCGCGCCACTGAACGGCTGGGCCAGCAGGCGCGAGCCGCGCACCTGGCCACTGTCGTCGCGCAGCAGGCTGCCGTTGGCCTGCTCGGGGAACGCCACCTGGGCGACTCCGGTGACCACCAGCGGGTACACCGCGCCGGTGATCAGGGTCATTAGCACAATCAGGCTCAGGGCCGGGCGTACTAGCGTCGTCATGTTCATCTCCCAGTTCACACAAGGTGCAGCGCATTGAGCGCCAGATCGATCAGCTTGATCCCCACGAACGGCACCAGCAGCCCGCCCAGACCGTAGATCAGCAGGTTGCGCCGCAGCAGGTGGGCAGCGCTGGCGGCCTGCACCCGTACCCCGCGCAGCGCCAGCGGGATCAGCACCACGATGATCAGCGCGTTGAACACGATCGCCGAGACGATGGCGCTCTGCGGGCTGGCCAGTTGCATCAGGTTGAGCACGCCCAGCTGCGGGTAGATCGCAGCGAACAGCGCCGGCAGGATGGCGAAGTACTTGGCCACGTCGTTGGCAATGGAAAAGGTGGTGAGCGCGCCACGGGTCACCAGCAGCTCCTTGCCCACCTGTACCACATCCAGCAACTTGGTCGGGTCGCTGTCCAGGTCGACCATGTTGGCCGCCTCGCGGGCCGCCTGGGTGCCGTCATTCATGGCCATGCCGACATCCGCCTGGGCCAGCGCCGGGGCGTCGTTGGCACCGTCGCCGCACATGGCTACCAGGCGCCCGTCGTTCTGTTCCTGGCGAATGCGTGCCAGCTTCTTCTCCGGCGTGGCCTCGGCCAGCACGTCGTCGACCCCGGCCTCGGCGGCAATCGCCGCGGCGGTCAGCGGGTTGTCGCCGGTCACCATCACGGTGCGAATGCCCAGTTTGCGCAGCTCGGCGAAGCGCTCGCGAATGCCGGGCTTGACCACGTCCTTGAGGTGGATAACGCCCAGCAGGCGCTTGTCCACGCACACCAGCAACGGGGTACCGCCACTCTGGGCAATGCGGTCGACTTCACGGGCCAGGGCGGCCGGCAGGTCCAGGCGCTGCATGCCGACGAACGCCAGTACCGAATCCACCGCGCCCTTGCGGTAGCGCTGGGCGCCGAAGTCGACGCCCGACAGGCGGGTTTCGGCGCTGAAGGCCACCGGCACCAGGTGTGCAGCGTCGGGTGGGGTGAAGTCATGCAACTGGCGCAGGTAGTCGACGATCGACTTGCCTTCGGCGGTGTCGTCGGCCAGCGAGGCCAGCAAGGCGCCCTCGCCCAGCTCGCGGGCAGTGATGCCGGGGGCGGCATGCACCGCACTGCAACGGCGGTTGCCGAAGGTGATGGTGCCGGTCTTGTCCAGCAGCAGCACGTGCACGTCGCCGGCCGCTTCCACTGCACGCCCCGAACGGGCAATCACGTTGAGCCGCACCAGGCGGTCCATGCCGGCGATGCCGATGGCCGACAGCAGGCCGCCGATGGTGGTGGGGATCAGGGTCACCAGCAAGGCCACCAGAAACACCATCGGGATGCTGCCACCGGCAAAGTGCGCGAAGGGCTGCAGCGTGACCACTACCACCAGGAAGATCAGCGTCAGGCCGATCAGCAGGATGTCCAGGGCCACCTCGTTGGGCGTCTTCTGGCGTTTGGCGCCCTCGACCAGGGCGATCATGCGGTCCAGGGTCGACTCGCCCGGGTTGCTGGTGATCTGCACCAGCAGCCAGTCGGACACCAGCCGGGTGTTGCCGGTGACCGCAGAGCGGTCGCCGCCAGACTCGCGGATCACCGGTGCGGACTCGCCGGTGATCGCCGCCTCGTTGACCGCGGCGATCCCTTCGATCACCTCGCCGTCACCGGGGATCATCTCCCCGGCATCCACACGCACCACATCGCCTTTGCGCAGGTCACTGGCCGGCACCACCTCGAACTCGCCCGAGGCCATGCGCCGCCGCGCGCTCAGGCCCTGGCTGCCGGCCTTGAGGCTGTCGGCGCGGGCCTTGCCACGGCCTTCGGCCAGGGCCTCGGCGAAGTTGGCGAACAGCACGGTGAACCACAGCCACACGGCGATCTGCACCGATACGCCGGTGGGTACGTCGCTGGGCAGCAGGCACAACAGGGTGGTGAAGATAGCGGTCAGTTCCACCACCAGCATCACCGGGGCGCGCTTGAGCTGGCGCGGGTCGAGCTTGACGAATGCCTGCACCAGGGCCGGACGCCAGAGCGCGGCGAAGGTGGTGCGGGCAGTGGCGGACGGGGCCGCCTTCACTTCGGAAACAGGCAGGTTCATGGTCGGCTCCTCACAAGCCCAGGCTCAGGTATTCAGCAACCGGGCCCAGGGCCAGGGCCGGCAGGAAGGTCAGGCCACCGATCAGCAGGATGGTCACCAGCAACAGCGTGACGAACAGCGGGCCATGGGTCGGGAAGCTGTTCTGGCCCACCGGTGCGCTCTTCTTCAGCGCCAGGCTGCCGGCCAGGGCCAGCACCGGCAGGATGTAGCCGAAGCGCCCGATCAACATACCCAGGCCGATCATCAGGTTGTGGAAGGTGGTGTTGGCGCCCAGCCCGGCAAACGCCGAGCCGTTATTGGCACTGGCCGAGGTGTAGGCGTAAAGCAACTGGCTGAAGCCGTGCGGGCCCGGGTTGCTGACCGCGGCGGCAGGCCCCGGCAGGCTGGTGGCCAGCGCGCCGAGCACCAACACGCCCACCGGCATCACCAGCAGCGTGGCGACCAGTAGTTGCACCTCGCGGGCCTGCAGCTTCTTGCCCAGGTATTCAGGGGTACGACCGATCATCAGCCCGGCCAGGAACACCGCGATCAGCACGTTGAGCAGCATGCCGTAGAGCCCGGCGCCGACGCCGCCGAAAATCACCTCGCCGACCATCATGTTGACCAGCGCGACCATGCCGCTGAGCGGGTTGAGGCTGTCGTGCATGTTGTTCACCGAGCCGTTGGAGGCCGCGGTGGTGGTCACGCTCCAGAGCACGCTGGCGGTGGTGCCGAAGCGGCTCTCCTTGCCTTCCAGGGGGGCGGTCTGTTCCACCAGCGGGCTGTTCAGGGTGGGGTTGGGCTGGTACTCCGACCACAGCGCGGTGGCGCCGCCGATCACGAACAGCGCAAGCATGCAGGCGATGATCGCGCGGCTCTGGCGCAGGTCCTTGACGTAGTGGCCGAAGGTGAACACCAGGGCCACCGGAATCAGGATGATCGAGGCCACCTCGAACAGGTTGCTCCAGGCGCTGGGGTTCTCGAACGGGTGCGCCGAGTTCACCCCGAAAAAGCCGCCGCCGTTGGTGCCCAGCTGCTTGATCGCGATCTGGCTGGCAGCCGGGCCCAGCGGGATCACCTGGTCGGCGCCCTGCAGGGTCAGTGCATGCACATAATCGGTGAAGGTCTGCGGCACACCCTGCCATACCAGCAGCAGCGCCAGCAGCAGGCACAGCGGCAGCAGCCCGTAGAGGGTGGCGCGGGTCATGTCGACCCAGAAGTTGCCCAGGGTGCTGGCCGAGCGTCGGGCAATGCCACGACACAGCGCGACCAACACGGCAAGGCCGGTGGCGGCGCTGACGAAGTTCTGCACGGTGAGGCCGAGCATCTGGCTCAGGTAGCTGAGCGAGGCTTCGCCGCTGTAGGACTGCCAGTTGGTGTTGGTCATGAAGCTGACGGCGGTGTTGAACGCCAGCGACCACTCCTGGCCGGGCAGGTGCTGCGGGTTCAGCGGCAGGTGCCCTTGCAGTAGCAATACGGCAAACAGCAGCCCGAAGCCTGCAAGGTTGAAGGCAAGCAGCGCCAGGGCGTACGTCTTCCAGCTCTGCTCGGTGGCAGGGTCGACCCCGGCCAGCCGGTAGCAGCCCCGCTCCACCGGCCCCAGCAGCGGGCTCAGCCAGGTGCGCTGGCCTTCCATCACCTTGTAGTAGAAGCGGCCCAGCCAGGGCGCCGGCAGCAGCACCAGGGCGAAAAAGCCCAGCAGCAATGCGTAATCGTAACTGTGCATGGCTGCTCCTAACCGCGATCGGCGCGCAGCAGCGCGGCCATCAGGTACACAAACAACGCCACTGCCAGCAGCAGTGACACCCCGTCCAGAATGCTCATGAAGAATCTCCGTCCCGCGGCACGGTGCCGCTGACGGTGATTGTCGGGAGGGGGGGCGTAAAGGGGCGAGAGGGCTAGCGAGGGTTGGGTATAAAGAATGCGTAAAGAGAGCGAATCGGCATGGCTGGGACGCCCCGTTGGCCGGCAGGGCCGGCGCCTGGCAAGGGCGGCCCGGCCAGCCAGGCCGGTGCGATCAGGCCCGCGGCGGGTGCTGCGGCTCGCTGCGGGTCCAGTCCAGCAGCAGGCTGTAGGCCACTGCCAGCAGCGTGGGGCCGATGAACAGGCCGATGAAGCCGAACGCCAGCAACCCGCCAAACACCCCCAGCAGCACGATCACCAGCGGCAGGTTGCCGCCCCGGCTGATCAGGTAGGGCTTGAGCACGTTGTCCACGCCACTGATGATGAACGTGCCCCAGATCCCCAGGAACACCGCCATGCCGTACTGGCCCTGCCACGCCAGCCATGCGGTGGCCGGCACCCAGGCCAGCGGCGGCCCCATGGGGATCAGGCTGAGCAGGAAGGTCACCAGGCCCAGCACCAGCGCGCCCGGCACCCCGGCGATCAGGAAGCCGATCAGCGCCAGCAGGGCTTGCGCCGCTGCGGTGCCGATCACGCCGTTGACCACCCGTTGCACGGTGCCAGCCACCAGGTCCAGGTAGTATTCGGCGCGCTCGCCGATCAGGCGGTTCAGCAGGCGCAGCACGAAGGCCGACAGCCGCGGCCCGTCACGGTAGAAGAAGAACACGAACACCAGGCTCAGGGTCAGTTCGAGAATCCCGCCGCCGATCTGCGCACTGCGGGCCAGCAACCAGTTGCCCACCTGCCCCAGGTGTGGCTTGATCGCCGCCAGCATGGCCGCGCCCTGCTGGTCGAGGGTGTCCCAGAAGCCGACCAGGCGCTCCCCCACGAAGGGTATGCCGCCCAGCCAGGCCGGCGCATCGGGCAGGCCGTCGACCTGCACGTCGCGCACGAACGCGGTGGCATCACGAATATGGTCGGCCAGGTTGAAGCCCAGCCACACCAGCGGCAATGCCACCAGCAGCATCCACACGCCCGTCAGTACACTCGCCGCGAGGGTTTCGCGCCCGCCGAGCACGCGCGTAAGCAGGCGCATCAGCGGCCAGCTGGCATAGGCCAGGATCGCCCCCCACAGCAGCGCGGAAATGAACGGGGCCATGACCCACAGACCGGCCCCCAGCAGGCCGATAAGGATGATCTGCACCAGCAGGCGATCGTTGTTGAGCATAGCGGCCCCGGTCAGCGGATCAGTTCGACATGCAGCCCGGCAGCCGGCTGCGTACCCACTTCAAGCCGTGCTGCGCGCACCCCGGCCTTGACCAGTTGCTCGCGCCAGGCCTCGGCCTGGGCGCCGGTCAGGGTCACGCGCAAGGTACTGTTCAGGTTGAGGCTGCGCGACAGCAGGTTGACCCAGGCCGGCTGCGGTTCGCCCTTGAGGTCGGCATAGTCGAGCTTGCCGGTGCTCAGCAGTTCCCGCTGCACGGTGGCCGGCGTGGGCAACACCTCGCCCAGCGGTGCGTTGGCCACGAACTCCTCGACATGCAGGTACGCGCGCCGATTGCCCTTGGTGATGCTGTACAGCGCAACCAGGGTGTCGCTGGAGGCGCCGGAGCGGCGCAACAGAATGAACGCCTGCTGGTTGTCGGCACCGGTCAGGTTGAATCGCCCGGCCAGCTGCGCCGACCACAGGCTGCTTTCACCGCAGTCCTGCCCCTGGCACCAGAACAGCGGGTAGCCACCTGCGGTCTGCAAGGCTTCGCGGGCGGCGGTAAAGGCTTCGTTGGCACTGCGCTCGGCCGGCAGCTGGTAGGTGGCATAGCTGACCTTGCCGCGGCCCTCGACCTTGCCCTCCATGCGTACCACATTGCTGATCTTGCGCAGCGAACCGAGGGGGTACACCCGCTCCTGTTCCTGCTCCAGTTCCTGCGCACTGGTCTGGCCCACTACCTTGGCATCCACCGGAATCGGCAGTTGATCGGCCATCAGTGGCGTGCTGGCAAGCACGGCCAGGCCGGCAAGGCCTGTTCGAATCAGACGCGAAATACTCATTGGCGGGCCATGGCGCTAAGGGCCTCGATGGCGAAAAAAGGTGCAACGGTGTCGCGCTTGGTCATGGTTGTCTCCCTGTTCAACCCGCCAAGCCTCGACAGTTGCCCGCCGCAAGTCAAGAAATGGCAAAGAAGCGATTGAAACAGTCTGCAACAAGGCTGGCGCCCGACTCGTCGTTCAGGTGCAGGTGATGCCCGCCCGGCAGCTGTTCCAGCTTGAAGGGTAGCTGCTCGAGCAGGGTGGTGTTGCGCGCCAGCATGCCGTCGGCGGCCACCACCAGTTGGGTCGGACAGGCGATGCGGCGCACGAAGGTCAGCGCCTGTTCTTCGCTCATGCGCAGCGGCGACGGCAGGGTCAGGCGGCTGTCGCTGCGCCAGGTGTAGCCACCCGGCACCGGCATCAGGCCGCGCTGGGCCAGCAGCTCGGCGGCCTCGCGGGTGACCGCGACCATGCCCTGCATGCGTGCCTGCACCGCCAGCTCCAGGGTCGGGTAGACGGTCTTGCCCTTGCCGCCCTGGCGCAACTGCGCCTGCAAGGCCATGCCCATGCGCTCGGCCGTGTCCTGGGGGCCGGCGCCGGGCGGGATCACCCCGTCGATCAGCGCCAGGCGGGTGACCCGCTCGGGCAAGGCACCGGCCAGGATCACCGAGATGATCGCCCCCAGCGAGTGCCCGAGCAGGGCAAACCGTTGCCAGCCCAGTTGCTCGGCTACCCGCAGCACGTCGTGGGCGTAGTCCCACAGCGCGTAGCCGGCGCCCACCGGCCGATGGTCTGAATAGCCATGCCCGGCCAGGTCCAGCGCCACGATGCGCAGCCCATGCAGCCGGGGCGCCAGGCGCGCGAAGGTGTTGGCGTTGTCGAGCCAGCCATGCAGGGCGATCACCGGGATGCCCTGCTGCGGGCCGAACAGGTGCGCTGCCAGTTCGATGTGCCCCAGGTTCAGGCGCACTTCCTCCACGCCACTCATTGCACCGCCCCCTGCCAGCGATCGAACAGGCCCTTGATCAGGCTCGCGGTGTCATGCGGGCGCTCCAGCGGAAACATGTGCCCACCCGGCAGGCTGTGGAACTCGCCCCTGGGCATGCTGCGCACGGCATACGCGTGGTGGCGGCGTACCACGCGGCTCTGGCTGCCACGCACCATCGCCAGCGGCAGCGTCAGCTGGCGGGCCGGGCCGGGGCTTACGTGGGGCAGGCTGCGATAGATGCTGATCTCGGTGGCCGGGTCGAAGCGCAGGCGCAACTGCTCGCCCTCGTCCTGCAGGCCATGTTCCAGATAAGCCTCGAAGCAGTCGGGGTCGAACTGTCGAAACAGCGCCTTGCCGGTGAAGTAGGCCCGGGCGCTCTCGCGGTCGGCGAACGCCTCGCGGCGTCCCAGGGTCCGGCCGGCCGGGGTGATGCGGTCAATGAAGCCAAAGCGCTTGGCCAGCTGGATCAGCCACTCGTCGGCTCGGGTCAGCACCGGCGAATCGAGCATAACCACCCCACGGTAGTACTGCGGGCAGCGCATCGCCGCGTGCAGGTGCAGCACCCCGCCCAGCGAGTGCCCTACCCCCCACACCGGCTCGGGCTGCTGCTCCAGGTGATGGATCAGTTCATCGACCAGGTTCTGCCAGTTGTCGTTGACCGGAAAGCGCGGGTCGTGCGCGTGCTGCGGCAGGTGGGTGACGTGATAATCGGGGGCCAGCGCAGCGAACAGCTTGCCGTAGGTGGCCGAGGGGAAGCCGTTGGCATGGGCGAAGAAGATCTGCTGCGTCATGGTCGCCTGTCCGCGAAGGGGAATCGGGCCATTTTCCCCGCCGCGGCAACACCCGGCAACATCCGTACAGGCCAGGGAGCACGACGATCAGGTCAATTCGCGTCGAAGCTGGCGATCGAACGGCGCAGGCAGGCCTGCAGGTACAGCAACTGGTACTCGAGCGCATCACGTGCCTTGCGCTTGTGCTCGCGGCTCAATTCGGCCCGGCGCAGTGCCAGGCAGGTGGCCTGCAACTGATGCCCCATCAGGCGGCCCGTCTCGCGCAATTGCCTGAGCTCACGCAGCCCCTCCAGGCGTCGCATCAACTCGTCGAGCTTGGCCTCGGCGCTGTCCTTGAGCACGTTGTACTCGGCAAAATCCAGCGCCTGGGCACGCTCGACCTGGCGCACGATGTCGTAGAAGTAGGCCGAGCCTGCCATTTCCGGATCCGGTGTGTTCATCGCCAAACTCCTGTTCGCGCCCCCGATGGGTCCTGGGGGCACGCTAGCAAGGCAGGGCATGGGCAACAACTGGTAGAAATATCAGGTCGCCGGTGGGTTGTCGCCCAGCGCGATGACGGCGATGGTCAGGCGCGAGATGCAGTTGAGCTTGCCGTCTTCGGTGCTCAGGCGGATGTCCCACACATGGGTGCTGCGGCCAATGTGCACGGGCCGGGCAGTGGCCGTGACGCGCCCGCTGCGCACACCGCGCAGGTGGTTGGCGTTGATCTCCAGGCCCACGCAATAGAAGCGCGTGGTGTCGATGCACAGGTAGCTGGCCATGGAGCCGACGCTCTCGGCCAGCACCACCGAGGCGCCGCCGTGCAGCAGGCCGAACGGCTGGTGGGTGCGCTGGTCGACGACCATGCTGGCGCTCAGGGAGTCGTCGGTGAAGCCTTCGAAGCGAATATCCAGCACTTCGCCGATGGTGCCTTTCTGGCGGGCGTTGAGCTGGTCGATATCGGGTTGGGTTTTCCAGAGGCTCATGCAGCATTCCTTGTCGTGGTTGGCGATCAGGTGGGAGTGAGACTGCGCAGTGTCATCAGCCCGGCCAGGGGGTGGTCGCCGTCGAGTTCGGCCAGGCTGGCGGTGCCCATGGGTGCGGGGTCCTTGCGGTGGCCATGCTCGAGCAGGCACACCAGCGTGCCCACCAGCGGTTGATGGCTGACCAGCAGCACCTGCTCCACCCCCAGCCTGTCCAGCTCGGCGATGACCTGCTGCGGGTCGCTTTCGGGGGTGAGCCAGGGCACGGTCTGCACCGGCTTGTCCAAACCCAGCGCCTCGTGGACCAGCGCAGCGGTCTGCTGCGCGCGTACATAGGGGCTGGCCAGGATCACCTGCGGCGCGCAGCCGAGCAACTGGGCGGCACTGCGCAGCACCTGCTCGCGACCGTGGGCGGTCAGCCGGCGTTCGGCGTCGCTGTTGGCGCGGGGCTCGGCTTCACCGTGGCGCAGTACCCACAGCCTCACAGCTTGGGCTCTTCGTCACGCGCCGGGTGTGGCGCAGGCGGCACGCTGTGGGCGGCTTCGCCTTCCGGCGCGCGCGGGGTGGGCCAGTCGGCGAACGGCCAGGGCTTCTGGTCGGTGTGGAAACTGCCGAAGCGACCGATCTGGGCCAGAAACTGGCTCAGGCTGTCGCCGAAGTTCATCAGGCTGGCACTGGGTGCGCCGTAGATCAGCCGGTACACCAGTTGCACCACCACCAGGCCACCCAGCAGCAGCTCGGCCAGTTGCCATACCAGTAGGAACACCAGCATCCACAGCACACGCAAGATGATCGATTCGCGCTGCGCCTGTTTTGGGGACTCGTTCATGCCCTGCTCCTGTAATTCAGTTGAAACCGCTGGTGGAAATGAAGTCGACGTCGGTTTTCGGCTCGCCGCGCATCAGCAGCTCGATCACCTGGCTCAGGGTCCGGCCTTCGAACAGGATGGCATGCAGGCCGGCTACCAGCGGCATGTACACCTGCACTTGCTCGGCCTTGGCCTTGAGCACCTTGAGGGTGTTGACCCCTTCGGCCACCTCGCCCAGGCGGTTGACCGCCTCGTCCAGGCTCAGCCCCTGGCCCAGGGCATGGCCGACCTGGTAGTTGCGGCTCTTGGGCGAAGAGCAGGTGACGATCAGGTCGCCGACACCGGCCAGGCCCAGGAACGTCATCGGGTTGGCGCCCTGGCTGACGGCGAAGCGGGTCATCTCGGCCAGCGCGCGGGTGATCAGCATGCTCTTGGTGTTCTCGCCCATGCCCAGCGCCACCGCCATGCCGGCGATGATGGCATAGACGTTCTTCAGGGCGCCGCCCAGCTCGACGCCAAAGCGGTCGTTGCTGGCATAGACACGGAAGGTACGCCCGTGCAGCACGGCCTGGACCCGCTGGCACAGCTGCTCGTCCTCGCTGGCGACCACGGTGGCGGTCAGCGCGTGCTCGGCCACCTCGCGGGCCAGGTTGGGCCCGGAGAGCACGCCGATGCGCGCCTGTGGGGCGATCTCTTCGAGAATCTGGCTCATCAGCTTGAAGGTGTGCGCCTCGATGCCCTTGGTCAGGCTCACCAGCAGCTTGTTGCTCAGCAGCTCGGCATGGGGCGCCAGCACGCTGCGCAGGGCGCTGGACGGCAAGGCGACGAAGATCAGCTCGCAGGCCTGCAGGGTGGCCAGCAGGTCGTTGACCGGCTCGACGCCCGGGTGGATCTTCACGCCCTTGAGGTAGCGCGGGTTTTCGCGGTTGTTGCGCATGGCCTCGGCTTGCTCGGGGTCGCGCATCCACTGCCGTACCTCGACACCATTCTCGGCCAGCAGGTTCGCCACGGCGGTACCAAAGCTCCCGCCTCCAAGAACTGCAACAGGCTGCTGTTCAGTCATATCCAATCCGTTAAAACCAATAAAGTGGCGACCCCCGCATTATACGGAGCGTTAAGGCCACGGCCAGCGCCAGATGTGCGATTGGACCGCAGCAATGCGGGTTTGATCGCTGGAAAAAGCCGGCTACTCGGTTAACATGCCCGCTCGATACCCGCCATCAAGGCCGCGCCGTGCATCTTGGCCCTCCCCCCTCGCGCCCGCTGGTTCTGCTGACTGCCCTGCTGGGCGGTCCGGCGGTGGCGGACGACCTGTTCGTCGACAGCCAGGCGCTGCCGCAGATCCTGACCGCCACCCGCCTCAGGCAGTCGCCGGCGGCGGTGCCCGGCAGCATGAGCGTGCTCGACAGTGAGCTGATCCGCGCCAGCGGCGCGCGCAACGTACCCGAACTGCTGCGCCTGGTGCCCGGCATGATGGTCGGCTACGGCGCGGGCAACCAGCCGGCGGCCAACTACCACGGCAGCAGCGTCAACGATGCGCGGCGCATGCAGGTGCTGGTCGATGGCCGTTCGGTGTACCGCGCGGGGCTGGCGACGGTGGACTGGGGCGATATCCCGCTGGCACTGGAGGATATCGAGCGCATCGAGGTGTTCCGCGGGCCCAACACCGTCAGCTATGGCGCCAATGCACTGATGGCGGTGGTCAACATCCTCACCCGCAGCCCGGCCGACAGCCATGGCACGCGGCTCAAGGTGATCCGCGGCCAGCGCGGCATCGACGACTGGTACGCCAGCCAGGGCCTGGGCTGGGAAGGCGGCGACCTGCGCCTGTCGCTGTCGGGCCAGCAGGACGACGGCTTTGACCACAACGCGCAGGGCCAGCACTACCGCGATGGCCGCCGCCTGACCCGCCTGAGCCTGAGCGCCAGCCATGCGCTGAACGCCGAGCAGAGCCTGGACTGGCAGTTTTCCGCCAAGGAAGGCAGCGAGCAGCGCCCCTATGCCTACACCCCGGTGTTCCCCGGCGTTAGCGGCGCAGGGGCGAACGCCGACGTGAATGCCAAGGACTACGCCGCCTCGGTACGCTGGAACATCGACCTGGACCCGTGGCACAGTCTGTACCTGCAGGGTTCGGCGTTGCACTGGGATCGCCAGCAGGTGTGGCGCGCGTGCGATGCGGCCATCGCCTTCAGCCCGCAACTGGCGCAGCTGTGGCGGCTCAACCCGGGCTATACCGAACGCCTGGCCCGCAACATCGACGCGCCGATTCCTCCCGGCAGCGACCAGGAGCAGGCGCTGGCCCGCGAGGTCCGCCAGCAGTGGCACAACGGCGGTGCCAACCCGGTGTGCGGCGACATCGACCAGAGTACCCGCGAAAGCCGCCTGGACCTGGAGCTGCAGGACACCCTGAGCCTGAGCGACAGCCTGCGCCTGGTCAGCGGCGTCGCCTACCGCTACGACCGGGCCGACTCGCAGACCTACTACGATGGCAGCCTCGACGACACCACCTGGCGCCTGTTCGGCCAGCTCGAGTGGCGCGCCGACGAACACTGGATCGTGCAGGGCGGCGCGATGTTCGAGGACACCCGGCTGGCGGGCAGCTCGCTGGCCCCACGCCTGGCCGTGAACTACCTGATCACCCCGCGCCACGGCCTGCGTGCGGTGTACTCGGAAGCGGTACGCTCGCCGGACATGTTCGAGAACAACGTCAACTGGAGCTACCGCGTCGACAACCTGCGCCCGGCCGCTTTCGGCCAGCGCCACGCCGAGTACTTCGTCACCACCCGCGGCCCGGGCGACCTCGACCAGGAACGCATGCGCTCGCAGGAGCTGGGCTACAACGGCTTTTTCAGCGAAATCGGCCTGAGCCTGGACATCAAGCTGTTCCATGACCAGCTCACCGGCATGGTCAGCGAACCGCTGCGCAACAACCGGCCCATCGCCAGCAACGCCAACAAGGCGCGTTTCACCGGCAGCGAGGCGCAACTGGACTGGCAACTGCGCAGTGCCGACCGCCTGCGCCTGACCTACGCCTATGTGGATGCCTGGGCCAGCAACCCCGATGACCGCCACCTCAGCGCACGCAACAGCGGCTCGGCCGGCTGGCTGCGCGACTGGGGCCGAGGCTGGTCGAGCGCAGTGTTCTACTACGGCGACGACGCCCTCAACCAGTACCGCTTCGAGCGTATCGACCTGCGCGTGGCCAGGCGCATCCCCATCCGCAACGCCAGCCTGGAGCTGGCCGGGATGCTTCAGCAACGCCTGGATGACGAGCCCACCAGCAACTGGCAGAACCGCTACGACAGCCGGCAGGTGCTGTACCTGAGCGCGGAGCTGGAATTCTGATGCGCCTGCTGCACGCTTGCCTGGTGCTGATGCTGGCGTGGCCGCTGAGCGCACTGGCGGCCGCAGACATTCTGGTTACCGCCGCCCAGGGCAATGCAGGCGTGCGCGACTTCGTCACCGCCCTGCGCGCGCAGCGCCCCACCGATCACGTGCGCTTCACCGCCGTGTCAGAACTGCCTGCCGGGCACAGGCTCAAGCCGGGCACGCGCCTGATTCTGCTCGACCTGGCCGCACTGGACTGGCGCCTGAAACAGGCCGAAGGCCCGCCGACGCTGGCCTTGCGGGTCAGCCGGGTACAGGCCAGCCGGCACCTGGGCGACCGACGCCCGTCCTACCTGAGCCTGCTGTGGAGCGACCCGCCGCCCGCGCGTCAGTTGCGCCTGGCCCACTACCTGCTGCCCCAGGCCAGGCGCATTGGTGTGCTATATACCGAGAACAGCCGGTTCCTGCTCGACGAGCTGCGCCAGGCGGCCAAGGCGCTGCGCCTTGAGATCATCGCCCAGGCCTGGCCCGACCCGCGTGACAATCGGCCGCTGCAGGCCGTGCTCAAAAACAGCGATGTGCTACTGGGCCTGGACGACCCACTGCTGTACAACGCCACCACGGCCAAGCACCTGCTGTTGAGCAGCTATGCACGCCAGGTCCCGCTGATCGGTCCGAATGCCGGGTTCGTGCGCGCCGGCGGGCTGGCCAGTACCCTGAGCGACCAGCATGACTGGCTGGCGGTGCTCGACCGCCTGCTCGACCAGCCGCCGGCGGCCTGGCCGCGGACGTTGTACCCCGAGCGATTTCGCGTGGCCGGCAACCAGCAGGTGGCCCGAGCCCTGGGCATCGAGGCGATAGACCCGGTGGCCGCACAACAGGCCGTGGCCGCAGGAGAGAAGCACCGATGAAAAAACTGACCTGGGACATCAGTACCCGCACCCAGATCATCAGCCTGGGGCCGGCCCTGCTGCTGACGTTGCTGCTGATCAGCTTCTTCACCTTCGTGCGCATCCAGGACTTGCGCCAGGAGCTCAACCATACCGGCCAGCTGATCGCCAACCAGCTGGCACCGGCCTCGGAATACGGGGTCATTTCGGGCAATGACGAAGTGCTCGAGAGCCTGATGCGCGCCACCCTGACCATTCCGCATGTGCGCTTTCTCGAAGTGCAGGACAGCGAAAACCACATCCTGGTGTATGTCGAGCAGGCCGACGAGCACGAGAACCGCCCCCAGCAGGTCGAGGTATTCCAGGCGCCTATCCGCCTGCAGCGGATCTTCCTGGACAGCGATTTCCTGCACAGCGGTGGCTCGGCCTCGACCCGCAAGGACGATTACCTGGGCCGGGTGATCGTGGGCATGTCCGATGACGCCTTCAACCAGCGCCAGCAGGAAATCGTGATCAAGGCCGCGATCCTGGCCCTGTTCGCCCTGCTGTTCACCTTCATCCTCGCACGGCGCCTGGCGCGCAGCCTGTCGCGTCCGATCAGCGACATGGGGCACGCGGTCAAGGCCATCCAGAAAGGCGACTTCAACGCGCCGCTGCCGGTGGTCGACGACAGCGAGCTGGGCCACCTGGCCCGCCACATCAACAACCTGGCCAGCGGCCTGGCACAGGCCAGCCATGAGCAGCAACAGGCCATCGCCCAGCTGATCCAGGCCCGCGAGGAAGCGGAACAGGCGAACAAGGCCAAGTCGGACTTCCTGGCGATGATGAGCCACGAGCTGCGCACCCCCATGAACGGGGTGCTGGGCATGCTGCAACTGCTGCAGACCACCGCGCTGAGCGAAGAACAGAGCGAGTACGCGGCCGTGGCCAGCGAGTCCACCGGCCATCTGCTCAAGGTGATCAACGACATCCTCGACTTCTCGCGGATCGAGCGCACGACGCTGGAGCTGGAGCACATCGAGTTCAACCTGGCCGAGCTGCTGGGCAGTTGCACGCAGTCGTTCCAGCATGTCGCCCAGCAGCGCGGATTGCTGCTGCTGGCGCCACTGCCGCCGGGCATGGAACAGTTGCGCGTGGCCGGCGACCCGACCCGCATCCGCCAGGTGCTGGTGAACCTGATCGGCAACGCGCTGAAGTTCACCGAACACGGCAGCGTGCAGATCGAACCGCGCTGGCAGGTACTGGACCGACAACTGATCTGGTTCACCTGTGCGGTGCGCGATACCGGCATCGGTATCGACAGCGAGCGCCTGGAAACCATGTTCGTTGCCTTCCAGCAGGCCGACAGTTCTATTTCACGACGTTACGGCGGTACCGGCCTGGGGCTGTCTATCGCCCGCACCCTGACCGAGCGCATGGGCGGCACGCTGCGTGCCGAAAGCCGTGAAGGCAGGGGCTCGACCTTTACCCTGGAAATGCCGCTGGCGCTATGCATGCAGCAGAACCCCACGCTGCCTGCGCCCAGGGCCGACAACAGTGACCCTGGCCAGGGCCGGCGCATCCTGCTGGTGGAGGACAACCCGGTGAACCAGGCCGTGACCCAGGCCATGCTGCGCAGCCTGGGGTTCGAGGTGTGCGTGGCCGCCGATGGCGCCCAGGCGGTGGCGCTGGCCAGCCGCCAGCGCTTTGCCGCCACGCTGATGGATTGCCGCCTGCCGGTCATCGACGGCTACGAGGCCACCCGGCGCATCCGCCAGATCCCCCATGCCGCAGCCATGCCGATCATCGCCCTGACTGCCAACGCGCTGCAGGGCGATCGCGAACGCTGCCTGGCCGCCGGCATGAACGACTACCTGACCAAGCCGTTCAAACGCATTGATCTGCAGCAGATTCTGCAACGCTGGCTGCCCGCACAGGCATCTGTGACTGGCGATAAATGCTAAAGTGCGGCAGTCTTACAGACTGAACCGGGCCCTTGCCGGGCTTGTCATAAAAATTTCAGTGCACAAGTGTACATCTTCGTCCCCTGTGCTGTGACTTTCACTACAACGCAATAGTCTATGTGTAGGCTGCCGCCCCAAGCCTGAGGCTTTTGGGTCGGTCGGGAAGATCTACCCCGTGCCGCACGGTGACTATTGAGGAGCTCGCATGACCAAACAAAACGCCTTTACCCGGGAAGACCTGCTGCGCTGCAGTCGCGGTGAGCTGTTCGGCCCAGGTAACGCGCAACTGCCCGCCCCTAACATGCTGATGGTGGATCGCATCACGCACATCAGCCAAGAGGGTGGCAAGTACGGCAAAGGTGAGTTGGTCGCCGAGCTGGATATCAGTCCAGACCTGTGGTTCTTCGCCTGCCATTTCGAAGGCGACCCGGTGATGCCAGGCTGCCTGGGCCTGGATGCCATGTGGCAGCTGGTCGGATTCTTCCTGGGCTGGCAAGGCCTGCCAGGCCGTGGCCGGGCCCTGGGTTCGGGCGAAGTGAAGTTCTTCGGTCAGGTACTGCCGACCGCCAAGAAAGTCACCTATAACATCCACATCAAGCGCGTCCTGAAAGGCAAGCTGAACATGGCCATCGCCGATGGCTCGGTCAGCGTCGACGGCCGCGAGATCTACACCGCCGAAGGCCTTCGGGTCGGTGTATTTACCTCCACTGAAAATTTCTAAGGGTTATTCGCATGCGCCGCGTCGTAATCACAGGTCTGGGCATCGTATCGTGCCTGGGCAATGACAAAGAGACCGTCTCCGAAAACCTGCGTAAAAGCCGTCCGGGCATCCGTTTCAACCCGGAATACAAGGAAATGGGGCTGCGCAGCCAGGTTTCCGGTTCCATCGACCTCAACCTCGAAGAGCTGATCGACCGCAAGGTCTATCGCTTCGTCGGCCACGCAGCCGCCTACGCCTACCTGGCGATGCAGGACGCGATCAAGGACTCGGGCCTGAGCGAAGAGCAGGTGTCCAACCCGCGCACCGGTCTGATCGCCGGTTCCGGCGGCGCCTCGACCCTGAACCAGATGGAAGCGCTGGACATCCTGCGCGAAAAAGGCGTCAAGCGCGTCGGCCCATACCGCGTTACCCGCACCATGAGCAGCACCGTGTCGGCGTGCCTGGCCACCCCGTTCAAGATCAAGGGCCTGAACTACTCCATCGCCTCGGCGTGCGCCACCAGCGCGCACTGCATCGGTACCGCGATGGAACAGATCCAGATGGGCAAGCAGGACGTGGTGTTCGCCGGTGGCGGTGAAGAAGAGCACTGGAGCCAGTCGTTCCTGTTCGACGCCATGGGCGCACTGTCCAGCAAGCGTAACGACACCCCGGAAAAAGCCTCGCGCGCCTACGATGCCGACCGTGACGGTTTCGTCATCGCCGGCGGTGGCGGCATGGTAGTGGTCGAGGAGCTGGAGCACGCTCTGGCCCGTGGCGCGAAGATCTACGCCGAAATCGTTGGCTACGGCGCGACCTCCGACGGTTACGACATGGTTGCCCCAAGTGGCGAAGGCGCGATCCGCTGCATGCAGCAGGCGCTGTCCACCGTCGACACCCCGATCGACTACCTGAACACCCACGGCACCTCGACCCCGGTCGGTGACGTTGCCGAAATGAAGGGTGTGCGTGAAGTGTTCGGCGACAAGGCCCCGGCCATCAGCTCCACCAAGAGCCTGTCGGGCCACTCGCTGGGCGCTGCCGGCGTTCACGAGGCGATCTACTGCATGCTGATGATGGAAGGCAACTTCATTGCCGGCTCCGCCAACATCGACGAGCTGGACCCGGAAGTGGCCGACCTGCCAGTTCTGCGCGAAACCCGCGAAAATGCCAAGATCGACACCGTGATGAGCAACAGCTTCGGTTTCGGCGGCACCAATGCCACCCTGGTGCTCAAGCGCTGGGCTGGCAAGTAAGCAAGGGCTCGCCCCTGCTGTAGAAACGCCCCGACTGGTTCGGGGCGTTTTTGTTTGCGGCTTTCGGGGCAATTGGCCGGCAAGGCCGGCTCCTGCAGGGCACGCGATGCCTGTAGGGGCCGGCCTTGCCGGCCAAAGGCGTTACACCGAAAACCTGCCCACCAGCGTATTGAGCTCGATGGCCAGCTGCGACAACGCCTGGCTCGCCGCGCTGGTCTGGTTGGCCCCCGCCGAGCTCTGCAGCGCCAGGTCGCGGATGTTGGTCAGGTTGCGGTCCACCTCCCGCGCCACCTGTGCCTGCTGCTCGGACGCACTGGCGATCACCAGGTTGCGCTCGTTGATCAGGCTGATGGCCGTGGCAATCTCTTCCAGCGCCGTACCCGCCGCATGCGCGCCATCCAGGGTGCCCTGGGCACGCTGGTTGGTCTGCTGCATGCCCTCCACCGCCCGGTCGGTACCCTCCTGGATGCCACCGATCATCTGTTCGATTTCCCGTGTCGACTGCTGGGTACGATGGGCCAGTGCCCGTACCTCGTCGGCCACCACTGCAAAACCGCGCCCGGCGTCCCCCGCCCGCGCCGCCTCGATGGCCGCGTTCAGGGCCAGCAGGTTGGTCTGCTCGGCGATCGAACCGATCACATCCAGCACCTTGGTGATGCCGTGCACCTGCTCGGCCAACTGCCCGACTTCCGCGGCATTGGCGGTAACGCCATCGGCCAGCGCCTCGATCGACGCCACCGTGAGGCGCACCTGCTCGCGCCCCTGACGGGCAATGCGATCGGACTCGGTCGAGGCCTGGGAGGTGGCCACCGCATTGCTCGCCACCTCTTCCACCGCGGCGGTCATCTGGTTCACGGCAGTAGCGGCCTGCTCGATTTCCTGGGTCTGCTGGTGCAGGCCGCGGGTGGCGTCCTCGGTCACTGCGCTGAGCTCTTCGGACGCCGAGGCCAGTTGGTTGGACGAATCGGAAATACGCCCGATGGTATCGCGCAGGCTCTGCTGCATCTGCTTGAGGGCCGCCTGCAAGCGCGCCGGCTCGTCACTGCCCTCCACGTTGATCTGCGGGGTCAGGTCGCCAGTGGCGACCACCTCGGCCACCTGCAACGATTGCGCCAGCGGGCGCACGATACTGCGGGTCAGGGTCAGCGCCAGCACCACGGTGAGCACCAGTGCGGCCACCAGCAGGCCGACCACCCACACGCGGGCACGCTCATACACCGTGCCGGCAAGCTCGGTGGCCATGTTGGCGTGATGGTTGTTGAGGGCGATCAGCTCGTTGAGGGTGGTGGTGAGCTGATCGGCCAGCTGGTTCATCTCACCGTTGACCAGCGCCACCGCCTCCGTTGTCTGGCCCTGCAGGGCCATCTGCGCTACCCGTGCCTGATAGCCCAGGTACTGCTGCTCGAGCTTGAGGTAGCGGTCGAACAGCGCCTGCTCCTCGGGCAATGCAATCAGGGCCTGGTAGCGTTGCTGTTCCTTGCCCAGCTCGCCCTTAATCTGCTCGATGCGTGAATGGGTCTGCTGCTGCGCGGCGTTGTCGCTGTTGAGCAGCAGGCGCAGGGTCAGCGCCCGTATCCGGAACATGTCCTGGCTGATCTGCCCCACAGAGATCACACTGGGCAGCCAGTTGCTGTCGACCTGTTCGGACTGCTGGCGCATGCTGCTCATCTGCAGGAGCGAGAAGGCCCCCAATGCAAACACCAGCAACGCTACCAGACCAAACCCCAGACCTGCCCGCGGCGCAATGTTCAAACGTCTCAAGCTCATCTTCCGGTTCCCTCCAAAAGCGCTGCATCGGTCATGCAGCTGACGTGCTTATTAGAAGGTATCGGCCCTTGAGATTTTTGCGTAAGACGAAAAAGTGATATCAAAACGCCTTGTCATTGCGAGCGCAGGCGGCGCATGCCTCATTGCACGATGAAGCGCTGCTCGGCCAGCAGGCGGTCCCCCTGGAACACCATGAAGTGCCACTGGCCCGGTACCACTTCGTGGTGCTCGGTAAATTCATAGGCCATGACATCCTGCGCGGCCCCCGGTACCAGCTTCTGCACCACCTCGAACTTGTCATGGCGCTGGCCGTCGGGGGTGATCACCCCGGGGGTCAGGTACAGCAGCGTCAAGGGCGTGTCTTCGGCCACCTTGCCTTCAAGGCGATAGCGCAGGCCGAACTTGCTGCCAAGACGGGCCGGCACCCGGTCGGTGTGCTCCAGGGTCTGGTTGGTCTGGGTCAATACCCGTTCACCGGGCTGGAAGTCCTGGTGGCGGGTCTGGAACACGCCGTACTCCACCGGCCCCTGCACCCGCACCTCTGCACCGGCCACCGCACTCACCAGCATCAGCGCGGCCAGGGCGCCCAAACGACTCTTCGACATACTGCTCTCCATCAGGTTGATGGCGGCAGGCTATGGGGCTTGCATGACAGGCTGATGACATCAGCGTGACCTGGGCAGTACCGCGAGAAAGTTGTCCTTGGCCACCTTGTGCGCCACGGCCTCGGGCAAGGCATCCAGGAACCGGTCGAACCCGTGCAGTTGCTCGCCCAGGCTGGCGAAGCGGCCGACCACATCGGAACCGAGCATGAAACGCTCGGGGAAGCGCTCCACCAGCGCAACCCATTCGGGCCGTGGCACGCCCTTGTCGTCCAGCAGGTAGGGTTGGAGCACGCTCCACGACAGGTCGATGTACAGGTTCGAATAACGCTCGAGCATGCGCGTCAGGGTCGGCAGCAGAAAGTCCAGCTGGGTCTGGTGGCGGTGAATCTCCATGCTGGTGCCGGCGTGGGCCCAGATGAAACGGGTATCGGGGTGCTCGCGCAGGGGCTGCTCGATCTCTTCCAGGTACAGCGGGTTGCGTTCGCGCTTGGAGGTGATGTTGGAGTGGATCAGCACCGGCATGTCGTGCCTGGCCGCCAGCTGATAGATGAGGCCCAGCGCTTCGTTGTTGGCCCGTGGCGTGTCGCCGCTGGTCAACGCCGTCAGGTCGTCGTGGCGGGTGAAGACTTCGCCGATGCCCTGCCACAGGCCGGGAAACAGCTCGAGCATGCGCTCGATATGGGTGGCCGCGTTCTTGTCCACCGGGTTGAAGCCGGTCAGAAACGGGTGAAAGCGCTGGCGCTGCTGCTCGGGCAACTGTTGCAGCGCCGCTGCCACATAGATGTCGGTGGCGCTGTACCAATATGCTGCGGCATCATCGCCGGCGTAGTAGCGCGGGCGCTTGGGCTCGTCTTCATGCCATTTCTTGGCCACCGCCACACCCGAGATCATCGACTGATCGATACGCGCCGCATCCATGGCCTTGAGCAACTCGTCCATGCCGGCGCTTTCCTGAAAGAAATCGACATAATGCAGGTGCGCGTCGCTGTAGCGGTACTCCCGCGCCTGGGCTATGCCCGACAGCGTCACCGACAGCAACAGGCACCCCAGCGTCCTGGCCCACATCGCAATCCCCTTGTGCAATTGACCCAGGGTAGACCTGCCGCCGGGCGCAACGGTTCAGCCCGGGCACCGGGCAGGTTATGCTTCCAATTATTTCCATCGCCCTGGTGCCCCTGATGAACCCTCCCCTGGTAATCCGCCCGCGCGCCGAATCCGTCGAAGGCCAACCCATCCTGCGCCCGCTGCCTTCGGCACGGCGGCGTAGCGTCGGGCCGTTCGTGTTCTTCGATCACATGCTGGCGACCGACTACCCGCCCGGGCGTGGCATGGACATTCGCCAGCACCCGCACATCGGCCTGTCCACCCTCACCTACCTGTTCGAAGGCCAGTTGCAGCACAAGGACAGCCTGGGCTCGGATCAGCGCGTGAGTGCCGGCGAGGTGAGCTGGATGACCGCCGGCAGCGCCGTGGCGCATATCGAGCGCACCCCGCCGGAGCTGCTGGGTCAGCCCAAGCGCCTGCACGGGCTGCAGGTGTGGCTGGCCTCGCCGAAGGATCACGAACAGGGGCCGGGGCACTACAGCCATCACCCGGCGGCCAGCTTGCCGAGCAGCGATGCGCTGGGGGTGAGTATCCGCATGATCGCGGGCACGGGGTTTTGCCTGACCTCGCCAGTGCCGGTGTTGTCAGCGACCCTGTATGCCGAGGTGCGCATGCAGGCGGCGAGCACGCTGCTGATTCCCGCCGAACACGCTGAACGGGCAGTTTATGTACTCGACGGTGAGGCGAGCCTTGACGATCAGCCACTGGAGCCATGCAGCCTGGTGGTGCTGCCCGAAGGCGAAGCGATGAGCCTGTACGCCGACAGCGAATGCCACCTGGTGATCATTGGCGGCGACGCACTGGACGGGCCGCGGCGGATGAACTGGAACTTCGTCGCCAGTGACCCGGCGCTGATCGAGCAGGCACGGGCACGCTGGGCGGCCGGGGATTGGCCGGTGGTACCGGGCGAGATCGGGCGAATCGAGTTGCCTTGAGATTCGCCGGCAAGGCCGGCTCCTACAGAGGCAGGAGCGGGCTTGCCAGCGAAGAGGCCATCAGGCCTGGAACACTTCCCGCAGCAGGTTGTGCATCGCCTGGAACGCGCGCTTGGACGTCCTGGCGTCGTACTTCATCTTGCCTGGCACGTTCGCTGCGGGGTCGGTGAACGAATGCACCGCACCTCCGTAGCTCACCAGCTGCCAGTCAGCCTTGGCCGCATCCATCTCGGCTTCGAAGGCAGGCAGTTGCTCGCGCGGCACGAACGGGTCGGCTGCACCGTGCAACACCAGCAACGCAGCCGACACCTTGCCCTCCTGGGCCGGCAGCGGCGTGTCCAGCGTACCGTGGAACGACACCGCAGCGCGCAGACGCTGGTCTTCACGGGCCAGCTCCAGTGCGCAGCAACCGCCGAAGCAGAAGCCGAAGGTGGCCAGCTTGCCCGGCGCAAGCACTGCCTTCGATTGCCCCAGCAACTGATCCAGCGCCGCCTTCATGCGTTTGCGCAGCTCGACCCGATCATTTTTCAGCGGCATCATCGCCGCCCCCGCTTCATCCATGTTGGATGGGCGCAGCGTCTGCCCATACAGGTCAGCCAGCAGCACCACATAGCCCTGGGCCGCCACTTCCCTGGCAATGCGCTCGGCGCCCTCGCCGATGCCCATCCAGTTCGGCGCCATCACCAGGCCCGGCTGTTCCTTGGCGCCGTGGGTATACACCAGGCGGCTTTCGTACACCTTGCCGTCAAGCTTGTACACCAGCGACTCGATCGTCACGTTGCTCATGAACCCCTCCTTGCACAATGAAAAAAGCCCGCCGAAGCGGGCTTTCCTGCAACTGCTTACGCCGACAGTTCGACCAGCAGCTTGTTCAGTCGACGCACATACGCCGCCGGATCCTTGAGGCTGTCGCCCGCCGCCAGGGCGGCCTGATCGAAGAGGATATGCGAGAAGTCGGCGAAACGGTCTTCGCTCTGCTCGTTGTCCAGCTTCTCGATCAGCGGGTGACCCGGGTTGAATTCGAAGATCGGCTTGGAGTCCGGCACCTTCTGCCCGCTGGCTTCGAGGATCTGGCGCATCTGCAGGCCCATGTCCTGTTCACCGATGGCCAGGATCGCCGGCGAATCGGTCAGGCGGTGCGACACGCGCACTTCGCTGACGGTATCGCCCAGCGCGGCTTTCAGACGCTCGACCAGGCCTTCCTTGTCCTTGGCCACTTCTTCCTGAGCCTTCTTGTCCTCCTCGGAGTCCAGCTTGCCCAGGTCCAGGTCGCCACGGGCCACGTCGACGAAGCCCTTGCCGTCGAACTCGCTCAGGTAGCTCATCAGCCACTCGTCGATGCGGTCGGTCAGCAGCAGCACTTCGATGCCTTTCTTGCGGAAGACTTCCAGGTGCGGGCTGTTGCGTACCTGCGCGTAGGACTCGCCGGTGAGGAAATAGATCTTGTCCTGACCTTCCTTGGCACGTGCCAGGTAGTCGGCCAGGGACACGCTCTGCTCGCCGCTGTCGTCATGGGTGGAGGCAAAGCGCAGCAGGCCGGCGATCTTCTCCTTGTTGGCGAAGTCTTCCGCCGGGCCTTCCTTGAGCACCTGGCCGAAGTTCTTCCAGAAGCCCTTGTACTGCTCAGGCTCGTTCTTGGCCAGCTTCTCGAGCATGTCCAGCACGCGCTTGGTCAGCGCCGACTTCATCGAATCGATGATCGGGTCTTTCTGCAGAATCTCGCGCGACACGTTCAGCGACAGGTCGTTGGAGTCGACCACACCCTTGATGAAGCGCAGGTACAAGGGCAGGAACGATTCGGCCTGGTCCATCACGAACACGCGCTGCACGTACAGCTTCAGGCCGCGTGGCGCTTCACGCTGGTACAGGTCGAACGGCGCACGGGCCGGCACGTACAGCAGCGAGGTGTACTCCAGCTTGCCTTCGACCTTGTTGTGGCTCCAGGCCAGCGGGTTTTCGAAATCGTGGCCGATGTGCTTGTAGAACTCCTGGTATTCCTCGTCCTTGATCTCGGTACGCGGACGGGTCCACAGCGCGCTGGCACGGTTGACGGTTTCCCACTCCACGGCCGGCTGCTCTTCGCCTTCGGCGGCAGTCGCTTCCTTGGGCAGTTCGATCGGCAGGGCGATATGGTCGGAGTACTTCTTGATGATGTTGCGCAGGCGCCAGCCATCGGCGAATTCGTCTTCACCTTTTTTCAGGTGCAGCACGATGCGCGTACCGCGCTCGGCCTTGTCCACGGTGGCGACTTCGAACTCGCCCTCGCCCTTGGACGACCAGTGCACGCCCTCGCTCGCCGGAGTACCGGCGCGGCGGCTGTAGACATCGACCTGGTCGGCGACGATGAAAGCCGAGTAGAAGCCCACACCGAACTGGCCGATCAGGTGCGAGTCTTTCTTCTGGTCACCGGTGAGGTTATTCATGAAGTCGGCAGTGCCGGACTTGGCGATGGTGCCCAGGTGGGTGATCACGTCATCGCGGTTCATGCCGATGCCGTTGTCTTCCAGGGTGACGGTGTTGGCCGCCTTGTCGAAGCTCACGCGAATCTTCAGGTCGCTGCCGCCCTCGAGCAGCTCGGGCTTGGCCAGGGCTTCGAAGCGCAGTTTGTCGACGGCGTCGGAGGCGTTGGAAATCAATTCGCGAAGGAAGATTTCCTTGTTCGAGTACAGCGAATGGATCATGAGGTGCAGCAGCTGCTTCACCTCGGTCTGGAAGCCCAGGGTTTCTTTTTGAGTTTCCACACTCATGGTCTTCAACACTCCGATCTGATGGCAGTAGTCACTCGGGCCGACGGCCCCCGCGGGGCAGCGTCCGGCCTTTCGTGGCGGGATGAACAGCAGATGGGGGCTGGCATATCTATTTCAAGGGCACGGGCAGTTCTTTGATCTTGAAATGCGCACGGGCCGTGGCGATGGGCTGGTCCGGGTCGCCCTGCCAGGCGGTGATCGCGACGTTGGTCACCCGCCGCCCCTGGCGCCACAGCTGGCACCGCGCATAGGTATCGCGGTACAGGCCGGCGCGCAGGTAATCGATGGAAAAGTCGATGATCCTGGGAATGCTCGCGCTTTCGCTGAAAATCAGCAGGTACAGCGCCGCCGACAGTTCCATGAACCCGGCGATCACCCCGCCATGGATTGCCGGCAGCAACGGGTTGCCGATATTGTCGGCACTGGCCGGCAGGCAGAACAGCAGGTCGTCGCCGTCACGGCTGCACTGGATGCCGATCAGGCTGGCGTAGGGGATCAGTTGCAGCAATGGCGCGTAGTTGCCCTGGGCATGCGCCTGGCGCAGCTGTGCATGCACGTCCGCGGGAATCATTGCGCCACCGCCTTGAGCTGCCGGCCGAAACCCAGGCCGCCCTTGATGTCCTTGCCCAGGCGCATGTAGGTGCCCACCACCTGGGCAATCGGCTCGCCGGGGTCGTCCTGGTAGGCGCAGCCGCGGATGAAGATCACATCGCGGGTGACCCGGTAGCACTGCGCCTGCCCATACACGGCCTTGTCGGCCTGCCCCGGGTGCATGTAGTCGATGCGCAGGTCCAGGGTCGGGCACACCTCGAACTCGGCCAGGGCGCACAGGGTGGCCATGCCCAGCGCAGTGTCCATCAGCGTGGTGATTGCACCGCCATGGATCGCGCCGCTCTGCGGGTTACCCACGATCTGCGGCGAGTACGGCAGGCACAGCGTGATGCCATCGGCATCGGCGCGCTCTACGCGCATCTTCAACAACTGGCAATGGCGCAGCGCCGAAAGAAAACGTTCGGCCTGGGCCATCAACGGTGACGGTTCATTCACGGTCAGCTCCTTGTGCAATAACTCAGGTGCTGCATAAGCCTGAGGGAAAGTCTATATGGATCCGGCACTTATATATGTGCAAACGACGCGGAACTTATGTCGCTTACTTGAACTCAGATAATTCAAGCAACTCTATTCCACAAGGAGAAACACCCCATGCGTAAACCCATTGCCTTTGCCGTTATGCTGGCCGCCGCCCTGGGCCTCGCTGCTTGCGATAAAGCCAGCGAAAACAAAGCCCAGGACGCTCAAGAACATGCCGAGCAAGCCCAGAAGAAAATGGACGACGCTCAGGATAAGATGAACGACGCCGCCAAAGAAAACGCCGAAGCCGCCAAAGACAGTGCTGAAGCCGAACAAAAGCGTGCAGAAGAAAACAACCAGGCCGCTCCTGTGACGCCAGCACCAGAAGCCGCCCCGGCAGAACCTGCCAAGTAAGCAACTGCGCTTTAATGAAAAAACCCGACTCAGGTCGGGTTTTTTCATGTCAGGCCAGAAGTTGGCGAAAGGTCGGGCTGAGCATCAGCAACAATGAACAGATCAGCCCGATCGACCAGACCAGGCTGCGCTGCCACGCAAAGTCATACCAATACAGCGGCAGGTAGATGATCCGCGCGATCACGAAGATGATCGCCAGGGTATCGATCAGAAAACCCTGGGTCTGGGTGGTGTGCGCCATCAATACACCTACGGCGAACAACATGAATGCTTCGAAACTGTTCTGGTGCGCCGCCACCGCCCGGGCGCCCATGCCGGTCAGTTGCGCCTGCTGGCTGCGCGGCAGGTGGTTGTCGTAGCTGCCCTGTTGCTTCATCGCACGCGCCACCGGCACCCGCGCCACATAGATCAGCAGTGCGCTGATCAACACACACCAGAACGGAATACTCATGCGACCGGTTCCTTGTTCGGCTCAGGCAATGGCGCCTCTGTAGGGGTATAGACCATCACGTCGAGCACGTCGGAATGAAACTCGCGGCGGTACAGCACCAGTACTACCCCGGTGCTCATCAGCACCAGCAGCCAGGGGCTGATGAACCAGCTGAGCAAGGCCATGCCGAAATAGTACGAGCGCAGCCCGAAGTTGAACTGGTTGGCCGCCAGCGAGATCACCCGCGCCCCGCGCAGAGCGAAGGCCTTGCGCTCCTGCTCGCTGACCTGACGCTCGCCGATCATCGGTGCCGAGCCCACCAGCACGGCGGCGAAGTTGTACTGGCGCATGCACCAGCTGAAGGTGAAGAAGGCGTACACGAACACCATCGCCAGGCATAACAGTTTGATTTCGGACATGCCCTGGGATGTCTGCTGTACCAGCGGCAGGTCGGCCAGCAGCGACCAGGCACGGTCCGAGGCGCCCAGCACGGTGAGGATACCGGCCAGGATGATCAGGGTGCTGGAGGCGAAGAACGATGCGTTGCGCTCCAGGTTGCCGATCACGCTGGCGTCGGCGATGCGGTTGTCGCGCAGCAGCATGCGGCGCATCCAGTCCTCGCGGTACAGGTGCATGACGCTGGCCAGGCAGGCGGTATCACGGGCCTTCCAGCTGGCGTAGCGGGTGTAGCCGCCCCAGCAGGCAACGAACCAGCAGGCGGCAAACAGGTTGATCAGGTTGTTCTGGATGAAGCTCATGGCGCTCCCGAAGAAATGGCACAGGATGGTGCATTGTCCGCCTTTCGACGCTGCCAGCGGCAAAAAGACACGTGGCCCCGAGACGAAAAAGCCCCGCATCCGAATGGATGCGGGGCTCTTCAGAGGCTGGCCCGGCAGGCGATCATGGCTTGTGGCCCGCGCCTGCCGCGGCCGGCACTCAGGCGACCGCTTCGCGCGGCTTGCCGAGCATGCGGTCAAGCACCACGGCAACAGCCAGCATCGCCACCGAAGGCACCAGCCAGGCCAGGCCCTGCTCGCTCAGCGGCAGGTGCGCCAGCGACTCCGGCAGCCAGCCAGCGAGGTTGGCGCCCTTGAGCGCGTCGATCACGCCGAACAGCAGCGACACCGCCATGACCGGGGCCATGATGCGGGTCTGGGAGTTCCACAGGTTGCCGCAGAAACTCAGCGCCACCAGCACGATGCAGGGCGGGTAGATTGCCGTGAGCACCGGGATCGAGAACGCGATCAGCTTGGTCAGGCCCAGGTTCGACACCACCAGCGAGAAGCCGGCCAGCAGCACCACCAGCATACGGTACGACAACGGCAGTACCTGGCTGAAGTACTCGGCGCAGGCGCAGGTCAGGCCCACGGCGGTGACCAGGCAGGCCAGCGCGATCAGTACAGCCAGGAAGCCACTGCCCAGCGAACCGAAAGTGTGCTGTACATAGGCATGCAGCACCGCCGCACCATTGCTCGCACCGGCGGCGATCTCGTGGCTGCCCGCACCCAGGCGGAACAGGCTGATGTACACCAGCGCCAGGCCGACACCGGCAATCAGGCCGGCGATGATGGCATAGCGGGTGATCAGTTGCGGCGAGTCGACGCCACGCGAGCGGATCGCGTTGACGATGACGATACCGAACACCAGCGCGCCCAGGGTATCCATGGTCAGGTAGCCATTGATGAAGCCCTGGGAGAACGGCGCGGCGACATATTCAGGTTGCGCCACCCCCATGGTGCCGGCCGGCAGCATGAACGCGGCGATGCCCAGCGCGGCCAGCGCGATGATCTTCAGCGGGGCCAGGAAGCGCCCGACGGTATCGAGCAGCTTGCCCGGGTACATGGACACGGCCAGCACCACGGCAAAGTACACCAGGCTATAGATGAACAACGCGGTCGGGCTCTCGCCGGTCAGCGGTGCAACACCTACCTCGAAGGACACGGTCGCGGTACGCGGGGTGGCGAACAGCGGGCCTACGGCCAGGTACGCGGCAGCCGCCAGCAGGCCACCGGCCACCTTGCCGATCGGGCTGCTCAGCGCGTCCATGCCGCCACCGACCTTGGCCAGTGCCACCACGGTGATCACGGGCAGGCCCACGGCAGTGACCAGAAAGCCCAGGGCGGCCAACCAGACGTAGGGGCCCGATTGCAGGCCGACGATAGGCGGGAAAATGATGTTGCCTGCGCCCACGAATAACGCGAACGTCATAAAACCAAGCGCCAGGATGTCCTGGCCTTTCAAGACTTTCATTAAGGAAATACCACACTTCTGAAATCGGGATTTAGAGAGGGACTTCCCCTTGGGTGAGGGAAATGCTGCCTGCCCGGATGGAGCAGACCCGTTTAGCGTGTAGCTCCCTTTTGGGGTGCTGGCACAAAATGAGGGCACAGGTTAACGAATCTGGCCGCAAAACGCACTGCCAGAGGGGTGCTTGTCCGATGAGCGAATATGCATGTCGCGTGGATGACCGACTTTTATGCAAGAACGCGCTGTCTGCTTCGCCGGCAAGTCCGGCCCCTACAGGGGGCAGCGTTGTACACCAGAAAGCACAAAGGCCACCCGAGGGTGGCCTTTGCCGAAGCGTGGAAGGTCAGCCGCAGCTTACTTCTTCACTTCCCAACCGGTCAGCTCGGCCAGGGCCTTGCCGATGTCGGCCAGCGAACGCACGGTTTTTACACCGGCGTCCTGCAGGGCTGCGAACTTCTCGTCTGCAGTACCCTTGCCGCCCGAAATGATGGCGCCAGCATGGCCCATGCGCTTGCCCGCTGGGGCAGTCACACCGGCGATGTAGGAAACCACTGGTTTGGTGACGTTTGCCTTGATGTAGGCAGCCGCTTCTTCTTCAGCCGAACCGCCGATCTCGCCGATCATCACGATCGCCTCGGTCTTCGGGTCTTCCTGGAACAGCTTCAGGATGTCGATGAAGTTCGAACCCGGGATCGGGTCGCCACCGATACCGACGCAGGTGGACTGACCGAAACCGGCGTCAGTGGTCTGCTTCACGGCTTCATAGGTCAGGGTGCCGGAACGCGACACGATACCGACCTTGCCTGGCAAGTGGATGTGACCTGGCATGATGCCGATCTTGCACTCGCCCGGGGTGATGACGCCTGGGCAGTTAGGGCCGATCAGGGTAACACCCAGCTCGTCGCACTTGACCTTGGCATCGAGCATGTCCAGGGTAGGAATGCCTTCGGTGATGCACACGATCAGCTTGATGCCGCCGAACGCTGCTTCCAGGATCGAGTCCTTGCAGAAAGGAGCCGGTACGTAGATGACCGACGCGTCGGCGCCGGTAGCAGCTACTGCTTCTTTCACGGTGTTGAACACCGGCAGGCCCAGGTGAGTGGTGCCGCCTTTGCCTGGGGTCACGCCGCCAACCATCTTGGTGCCGTAGGCGATGGCTTGCTCGGAGTGGAAGGTACCCTGCGAGCCGGTGAAGCCCTGGCAGATGACTTTGGTGTCTTTATTGATCAGGACGCTCATTACTTGCCCTCCGCAGCTTTGACAACTTGTTGAGCAGCGTCGGTCAGGCTGGTTGCCGCAATGATGTTCAAACCGCTTTCTGCCAGTACTTTGGCGCCCAGTTCAGCGTTGTTGCCTTCCAGACGAACAACAACCGGCACTTTAACGCCAACTTCTTTCACTGCACCGATGATGCCTTCGGCAATCATGTCGCAACGAACGATGCCGCCGAAGATGTTGACCAGTACGGCCGCGACATTGCTGTCGGACAGGATGATCTTGAACGCTTCGGTCACGCGCTCTTTGGTAGCGCCACCACCTACGTCGAGGAAGTTGGCTGGCTTGCCGCCGTGCAGGTTGACGATGTCCATGGTACCCATGGCCAGGCCGGCACCGTTTACCATGCAGCCGATGTTGCCTTCCAGGGCCACGTAGTTCAGCTCGAAGCTGGCAGCGTGGGCTTCACGAGGATCGTCCTGCGACGGGTCGTGGAAGGTTTTCAGCTTGGGCTGACGGTACATGGCGTTGGCGTCGATGTTGATCTTGGCATCGAGGCAGTGCAGATCGCCGTCGGCCTTGATCACCAGCGGGTTCACTTCCAGCAGTGCCAGGTCGTGCTCTTTGAACAGCTTGGCCAGACCGACGAAGATCTTGGCGAACTGAGCAACCTGCTTGCCTTCCAGACCCAGCTGGAATGCCAGCTCGCGACCCTGGAATGGCTGAGCGCCAACCAGTGGATCGATAGTGGCCTTGATGATTTTTTCCGGAGTGTCGTGAGCGACTTTCTCGATGTCCACGCCACCTTCGGTGGAGGCCATGAACACGATACGACGGCTCGAACGGTCAACGACAGCGCCCAGGTACAGCTCTTTAGCGATATCAGTGCACGATTCAACCAGGATCTTGGTGACTGGCTGACCATTGGCATCGGTCTGGTAGGTAACCAGACGCTTGCCCAACCACTGGGCAGCGAACGCCTTGGCGTCTTCTTTGCTGCGAACCAGCTTTACGCCGCCCGCTTTACCGCGACCACCGGCGTGAACCTGGGCTTTTACAACCCACTCGGTGCCACCGATCTTGTCGCAGGCTTCTGCTGCAGCTTCAGGGGTGTCGACTGCGAAACCCTTGGAAACTGGCAGGCCGTATTCAGCGAACAGCTGCTTACCCTGATACTCGTGAAGATTCATGCTTTTTACCGTCTTCGTTAGGTACTGCGCTTCGGCGCTGCGCTCCTGTGGAGTGCCGCGCCACCTGTGACCGCTTGCCCCCGGTATGCTCCGGGAGTTCGAGTCCGGCGGACTTTCCGCGGTGAGCCATGCACGCAAGACTCACGACGGGCCGTCCGCCGTGGTTTCTTATTGTTTAACGCTTCTTGCGGTTGGCTACGTGGATGGCACCGCCATTCACGGCCAGAGCGGCTTCGTGCAGCGCTTCAGACAAGGTCGGATGGGAGAAGACCATCATGCCCAGGTCTTCGGCGCTGGAGCCGAATTCCATTGCGATTGCACCCTGCTGCACCAGTTCGGCAGCGCTTGGGCCAATGACGTGTACACCCAGAACGCGGTCGGTCTTGGCATCGGCGATGACCTTGACGAAACCACCGGTGTCGTTGGCCGCCATCGCACGGCCGCTGGCCGCGAACGGGAAGGTGCCCACGTTAACCTCAACGCCTTCAGCCTTCAAGGCTTGCTCGGTTTTACCGACCCAGGCCATTTCCGGGTGGGTGTAGATAACCGATGGGATCAGGTCGTAGTTCATCTGGGCCTTGTGGCCCTTGATGCGCTCGACGACCATGATGCCCTCTTCCGAGGCCTTGTGCGCCAGCATCATGCCACGTACCACGTCACCGATGGCGTAGACGCCCGGTACGCTGGTAGCGCAGTAGTCGTCAACGAACACGAAACCGCGCTCGTCGATGGTCACGCCGCTGTCGGCAGCCAGCAGGTCGGTGGTCACAGGGCGACGGCCGACTGCAACGATCAGCCTGTCGAAGGTGATCTTCTGCTCGCCGTTGGCGTCGGTGTAGGTCACTTCGACTTCGTCGCCGTTGACCTTCGAGCCGGTCACGCGAGCGCCCAGCTTGATGTCCAGACCTTGCTTGGTCAGGGTCTTCAGGCCTTCCTTGGCAACAGCGGTGTCGGCTGCCATCAGGAAGGTGTCCAGGGCTTCGAGCACGGTCACCTGGGCACCCAGGCGCGACCATACCGAACCCAGCTCCAGGCCGATGACGCCGGCGCCGATCACGCCCAGGCGTTTTGGCACGGTCTGGAATTCCAGGGCGCCGGTGGAGTCGACGATGACTTTCTGGTCGACCGGAGCCGGCGGAATGTCGATCGGACGCGAACCGGAGGCCAGGATCACGTTCTCGGCTTCGATGATTTCGGTGCTACCGTCAGGCTTGGTGACTTCGACTTTCTTGCCGGCCAGCAGTTTGCCGTGGCCCTGGATCGAAGTGACGCCGTTGGCCTTGAACAGGGTGGCAACGCCGCCGGTCAGGTTCTTGACGATGCCAGCCTTGCGGCCAACCATCGCAGCCACGTCCATCTTCACTTCGCCAGTGGAGATGCCGTGCACGTTGAAGCTCTCTTTGGCTTCCTTGTACTTCCAGGAGCTGTCCAGCAGCGCCTTGGACGGAATGCAACCCACGTTCAGGCAGGTACCGCCGAGGGCCAGTTTGCCTTCGCCGTCAACGTACTTCTCGATACAGGCAGTGCTCAGGCCGAGCTGGGCAGCCTTGATCGCGGCTACATAGCCGCCAGGACCTGCACCAATCACTACCACGTCGAATTTCTGGGTCATAAAAGATTCCTTTTAGCGTCAAGCGGCAAGCTGCAGGCGGCAAGGCGAACACGCTTCTGCTCGAAGCTTGTCGCTTGCAGCCTGCAGCTGTTTATCAGATGTCCAGCAGCAGACGAGCCGGGTCTTCCAGCAGGTTCTTGATGGTCACCAGGAACGTCACGGCTTCTTTGCCATCGATCAGGCGGTGATCGTAGGACAGTGCCAGGTACATCATCGGACGGATCACGACCTGGCCGTTGACGGCCATCGGACGCTGGATGATGTTGTGCATGCCCAGGATTGCAGCCTGCGGCGGGTTGACGATCGGGGTCGACATCATCGAACCGAAGGTACCACCGTTGGTGATGGTGAAGGTACCGCCGGTCATCTCGTCGATCGACAGTTTGCCGTCACGGGCCTTCTTGCCGAAGGTGGCGATGCCGCCTTCGATTTCGGCCAGGCTCATCTGCTCGGCGTTACGCAGTACCGGTACCACCAGGCCGCGGTCGCTGGACACGGCAACACCGATGTCGGCGTAGCCGTGGTAGACGATGTCGCTGCCGTCGATCGAGGCGTTGACAGCCGGGAAGCGTTTCAGCGCTTCGGTGGCAGCCTTGACGAAGAACGACATGAAGCCCAGGCGCACGCCGTTGTGGGACTTCTCGAACAGGTCCTTGTACTTCGAACGCAGTGCCATGACTTCGGTCATGTCGACTTCGTTGAAGGTGGTCAGCATCGCCATGTTCGACTGTGCTTCGACCAGACGCTTGGCCACGGTGGCACGCACGCGGGTCATCGGCACACGCTTCTCGGTACGGTCGCCAGTGGCGACAACCGGGGCAGCGGCAGCAGCGGCCGGCTTGGCAGCAGCGGCAGCCGGAGCGGCCTTCTTGTTGGCGACGGCAGCGACGACGTCTTCCTTGGTGATGCGACCGCCTTTACCGGTGCCAGCGACGCTGGCCAGGTCGATGGCGTTTTCTTCGGCCAGCTTGCGTGCGGCAGGCGCAGCAATCGGGTCGTCTTCGCCAGCGTCGGCCGGAGCGGCAGCCTGGGCAGGTGCGGCGGCAGCGGCGGCCGGAGCAGCAGCTGGTGCAGCGCCTTCATTGATCGAACCCAGCACTTCGTCGGACAGCACGGTCTCGCCTTCGCCCTTGACGATGTCGCCCAGCACGCCATCGGCGGTGGCCAGCACTTCCAGGACGACCTTGTCGGTCTCGATGTCGACGATCAGCTCGTCACGCTTGACGGCTTCGCCCGGTTTCTTGTGCCAGGTGGCAACGGTGCCATCGGCAACCGATTCCGGGAAAGTAGGGGCTTTGATCTCGATAGCCATTATCAGTGGTTCCTTAAATTCGGTTTCTGGTGCGCGATGGCATTAAACGGTGAAGGCAGCTTGCAGCAGTTTTTCCTGCTGTTCGGCGTGCATCGAAGCGTAACCACAGGCAGGTGCTGCCGAGGCGTCACGACCGGCGTACTCAAGGACCAGGTCCTTGTTGTGACGGCTCAGGATGCGACGCATGTGGTGCTGGCTGCTGTACCACGCGCCCTGGTTCATCGGCTCTTCCTGACACCACACCACGTCCTTCAGACCGGTGTAAGGCGCAAGGATTTCAACCAGATCGTCTTCAGGGAACGGATACAGTTGCTCGATACGCACGATAGCGATGTCTTCACGGCCTTCGGCACGGCGTTTTTCCAGCAGATCGTAGTAGACCTTGCCGCTGCACAGCACCAGGCGCGTCACCTTGGCCGGATCGAGGCTGTCGATTTCCGGAATGACGGTCTGGAACGAGCCTTCGGCCAGTTCTTCCAGGGTCGAGATGGCCAGCTTGTGGCGCAGCAGCGACTTGGGTGTCAGCACGATCAGCGGCTTGCGCAGCGGACGGATGACCTGACGACGCAGCAGGTGGTAGATCTGAGCCGGCGTGGTAGGTACGCAGACCTGAACGTTGTGCTCGGCACACAGTTGCAGGTAACGCTCCAGACGCGCCGAGGAGTGCTCAGGCCCCTGCCCTTCATAACCGTGTGGCAGCAGCATGGTCAGACCGCACAGACGGCCCCACTTGTGCTCGCCGCTGGTGATGAACTGGTCGACAACCACCTGGGCACCGTTGGCGAAGTCGCCGAACTGGGCTTCCCAGATCACCAGCGCATTGGGCTGGGTGGTCGAGTAGCCGTATTCGAACGCCAGTACCGCCTCTTCGGACAGGAACGAATCGTACAGGTCGAAACGTGGCTGGCCCGGGAACAGGTTCTGCAGCGGGATATAGGTGCTGGCGTCCTTCTGGTTGTGCAACACCGCATGGCGGTGAGAGAAGGTGCCGCGACCGATATCCTGACCCGTCATGCGGATCGGGTGACCTTCGAAGGCCAGGGTGGCGTACGCCATGGTTTCGGCGTAACCCCAGTTGATCGGCAAGCCACCGGCCTGCATCTTCTGGCGATCTTCGTAGATCTTCGAGACCTGGCGCTGAACCACGAAGCCTTCCGGCAGCTCCAGCAACTTGGCCGAGAGCTCCTGCAGGGTCTTGAGGTCGAAGCGGGTGTCGTGACGCGCGGTCCAGGCGTGGCCCAGGTATGGACGCCAGTCGACGAACAGCTCCTTGTTCGGCTCCTTGACCAGGCTTTTCACAACATGCAGGCCGTTGTCCAGCGCATTGCGGTACTCGTCGACCTTGGCCTGGACGCGCTCGGCATCCAGACGACCGGCCTGGGTCAGCGCATCGGCGTACAGCTCACGGGTGGTGCGCTGCTTGCTGATCTGCTGGTACATCAGCGGCTGGGTGCCGTTCGGCTCGTCGGCCTCGTTGTGGCCGCGACGACGGTAGCAGACCAGGTCGATGACCACGTCACGCTTGAACTGCATGCGGTAGTCGACCGCCAGCTGGGTCACGAACAGCACCGCTTCCGGATCGTCGCCGTTGACGTGCAGGATCGGCGCCTGGATCATCTTGGCGACGTCGGTGCAGTACTCGGTGGAACGCGAGTCCAGCGGGTTGCTGATGGTGAAACCAACCTGGTTGTTGATCACGATGTGCACGGTGCCGCCGGTCTTGAAACCGCGGGTCTGCGACATCTGGAAGGTTTCCATGACCACGCCCTGGCCAGCGAAGGCCGCGTCGCCGTGGATCGAGATCGGCAGTACCTTGTCGCCAACGCTGTCGTTGCGGCGGTCCTGACGGGCACGCACCGAACCTTCCACCACTGGCGAGACGATTTCCAGGTGCGAAGGGTTGAACGCCATGGCCAGGTGAACTTCACCGCCGGCGGTCATCACGTTGGACGAGAAGCCCTGGTGATACTTCACGTCACCGGAACCCAGCTCGACCTTCTTCTTGCCTTCGAACTCGTCGAACAGCTCGCGCGGGTTCTTGCCGAAGGTGTTGACCAGTACGTTCAGGCGACCACGGTGGGCCATGCCGATCACGACTTCCTTGGTGCCATAGGAACCGGAGCGCTGGATCAGCTCGTCCAGCATCGGAATCAGGCTTTCGCCGCCTTCCAGGCCGAAACGTTTGGTGCCCGGGTATTTGGTACCCAGGTATTTCTCCAGGCCTTCTGCCGCGGTAACGCGCTCGAGCAGGTGGCTCTGGATGTCTGCGGAAAATTCAGGACGCCCACGCACGCTCTCCAGACGCTGCTGGAACCAGCTGCGCTGCTCGGAGTCGACGATGTGGGTGAACTCGGCGCCGATGGTGCGGCAATATGTCTGCTGCAACGCCTCGAAGATTTCGCGTAGGCTCGCTTCCTCTTTGCCGATGAACAGGTCGCCGGCACGGAAGGTCGTATCAAGATCGGCATTGGTCAAGCCGTAATGATTGATCGACAGGTCTACTGGCGCAGGGCGCTGCCACAACCCCAGGGGGTCGAGCTTCGCGGCTTGGTGGCCGCGCATACGGTAGGCCTGGATCAGTCGCAGCACTTCAACCTGCTTCTTCTCGTGTTCACTGCTCACGCTACCGGCGGAAACCGGTTGGGCGCGGCGCTGGTTCTTTGCCAGCAGTACGAAATGGTCGCGGATCGTCGAGTGCGATACATCGGTGGCAGTGCTGCCTTCGGCGGGCAACTTCTGAAAGTAAGTGCGCCACTCTTCTGGCACAGCGTTAGGGTCGTGCAGGTAGAGCTCGTAGAGCTCTTCCACATAGGCAGCGTTACCACCTGAAAGGTGGGCGCTGTTCCACATGCGCTGCATCACGCTTTCTTGCATGCTTGGTCACCCTCGGTTAGGGGCCTCGATCGGCAAGAACCACAGCAAGCTGAGTTGAGTCCGTATGCAGCGACTGAACCAAGCCACCGAGAGTTCCGCAGATTTACCGGGTACCAGCCCGGACGCCCCTGCTGGTCTCATATCTTCATAGGTAAAAGCTCGGGCTTTTGGCCTTTGCTCAAGTTGCACCTCGGTGCGGGCAAGGGCCCGCACTTCGGTGTGCTACGGGTACAACACTTTTGAATCAGGTGCCGCTTTGCAGCAGCATGTTACGTACGTGGCCGATTGCCTTGGTCGGGTTCAGACCTTTGGGGCAAACGTTTACGCAGTTCATGATCCCGCGGCAGCGGAATACGCTGAACGGGTCATCCAGGGACGCCAGGCGCTCCTGGGTCTTGGTGTCACGGCTATCGGCCAGGAAGCGATAAGCTTGAAGCAGAGCGGCCGGGCCCAGGAACTTGTCCGGGTTCCACCAGAACGACGGGCAGGAAGTCGAGCAGCAAGCGCACAGGATGCACTCGTACAGACCGTCCAGCTTCTCGCGTTCTTCCGGGGACTGCAGGCGTTCGATCGCCGGCGCCGGGGTATCGTTCTGCAGGAACGGCTTCACCTTCTCGTACTGCTTGTAGAAGATGCTCATATCAACGACCAGGTCACGGATGACCGGCAGGCCGGGCAGCGGACGCACGACCAGCTTGTTCTTCTTCACCACCGCCGACAGCGGGGTGATGCAGGCCAGGCCGTTCTTGCCGTTGATGTTCATGCCATCGGAACCGCACACGCCTTCGCGGCACGAACGACGATAGGAGAAGCCTTCGTCCTGTTCCTTGATCAGTGCCAGCACATCCAGAACCATCAGGTCCTTGCCGCCGGTATCGACTTCGAACACCTGGGTCTTAGGTGCCGAGTCGGTGTCGGGGTTGTAGCGATAAACTTCGACTTTCAACATAGTGGCCACCCTTAGTAAGTCCGGACTTTAGGCTCGAACGTCGGAACGGTTTTCGGCGAGAAGTTGACTGCACGCTTGGCAACCCGCTTTTCACCCGGGAAGTACAGGGTGTGGCACAGCCAGTTTTCGTCGTCACGGTCTTCGAAGTCTTCACGGGCGTGGGCACCGCGGGACTCTTTGCGCACTTCAGCAGCGATTGCAGTGGCTTCAGCGACTTCCAGCAGGTTCTGCAGCTCCAGCGCTTCGATACGCGCGGTGTTGAAGGCCTGGGACTTGTCGTTGATCTTGACGTTGGCGATACGCTCGCGCAGGCCAGCCAGCTGTTCGATACCCTTCTGCATGTATTCGCCGGTGCGGAATACGCCGAAGTAGTTCTGCATGCAGCTTTGCAGCTCGCGACGCAGGGTTGCCACGTCTTCGCCGTCGGTACGCTCGTTGAGCTTGTTCAGACGGTTCAGCGCGACTTCCACGTCGGTGTCGCTGGCGTCGCGGTATTCGATACCGTCGCTCAGGGCCTTTTCCAGGTGCAGGCCGGCCGCACGGCCGAACACCACCAGGTCGAGCAGCGAGTTGCCGCCCAGGCGGTTGGCGCCGTGAACCGATACGCAAGCCACTTCACCGACCGCGAACAGCCCTTCGATGATGGTGTCTTCGCCGTCGGCGTTCTGCGAGATCGCCTGGCCATGAATGTTGGTGGCAACGCCGCCCATCATGTAGTGGCAGGTTGGAACGACGGGTACGGGTGCAACGACCGGGTCGACGTGCGCGAAGGTCTTGGACAGCTCGCAGATGCCTGGCAGGCGGCTGTGCAGCACTTCCTCGCCCAGGTGGTCGAGCTTGAGCATCACGTGGTCGCCGTTCGGGCCACAGCCGTTGCCGGCGATGATCTCTTTGACCATGGAGCGGGCCACAACGTCGCGACCGGCGAGGTCCTTGGCGTTTGGCGCGTAGCGCTCCATGAAACGCTCGCCGTGCTTGTTGATCAGGTAACCACCTTCACCACGGCAGCCTTCGGTAACCAGTACACCTGCGCCGGCGATGCCGGTCGGGTGGAACTGCCACATCTCGATGTCCTGCACCGGCACGCCGGCACGCAGGGCCATGCCGATACCGTCGCCGGTATTGATCAGGGCGTTGGTGGTGGAGGCGTAGATACGCCCTGCACCGCCGGTGGCCAGTACGGTGGCCTTGGCGCGAATGTAGACGGTCTCGCCGGTTTCGATGCAGATCGCGATCACGCCGACGAAGGCGCCGTCCTGGTTCTTGACCAGGTCAACCGCGTACCACTCGTTGAGGAAGGTGGTGCCGGCTTTCAGGTTGCCCTGATAGAGGGTGTGCAGCAGCGCGTGACCGGTACGGTCGGAAGCGGCGCAGGTACGGGCGGCCTGGCCACCTTTACCGTAGTCCTTGGACTGGCCACCGAACGGACGCTGGTAGATACGGCCGGTTTCGGTACGCGAGAACGGCAGACCCATGTGGTCCAGCTCGAACACCGCAGCCGGGCCTTCCTGACACATGTATTCGATAGCGTCCTGGTCACCGATGTAGTCGGAACCCTTGACGGTATCGTACATGTGCCAGCGCCAGTCATCGTTCGGGTCGGCCGAAGCGATGGCGCAGGTGATGCCACCCTGGGCCGATACGGTGTGCGAACGGGTCGGGAACACCTTGGTGATCACGGCGGTCTTGTGGCCGCCTTGAGCCAGCTGCAGCGCAGCGCGCATGCCGGCACCGCCACCACCAATGATGATGGCGTCGAAGGAAATCGTTGGAATGTTAGCCATGAATCAGATACCCCAGAGAATCTGCACACCCCAGACGAAGTACGCGAACATCGCGACACCACATACCGCCTGGAACAGGAAACGAACTGCAGTCGCCGACTTGCCCAGCGCCATCGGCGTCAGGTAGTCGGTGGCAATGGTCCACATGCCGACCCAGGCGTGAGCGCCCAGGGCAACGAGGGCCAGCAGACTGAAGATCCGCATCGCGTTATGGGAGAACAGGGCGTGCCACTGGGCATAGTCGATGCCAGGGTGCGCCACCAGGTAGCCGATCAGAAAAATGAAGTAAGCCGCGAGAACGACCGCAGAAACGCGCTGCGCCATCCAGTCATAGAGGCCCGAACGCGACAGGTTCGTGACATTAGTTACCATATCCAAACTCCCGCCAGAACGATCACCACCACGGAAATGGCGATAACGATTTTCGAGCCCAGTTTGCCGCCTTCCAGCGTCTCACCGATGCCCATGTCCATAATCAGATGGCGCACACCGGCAACCAGGTGATACAGCAAGGCGGACAGAAGGCCCCACGCCACGAATTTGGCCAGCGGACTGGTCAGGCATGCCTTCACCTCGGCAAAACCTTCCTCGGAACTCAGGGATTGGCTCAATGCGTACAGCATGATGCCCAGGCCCAGAAAGAGGATGATGCCGGAAACACGGTGAAGAAATGACGTAACGCCGGTAATGGGGAGTTTGATGGTCCTTAGGTCTAGGTTTACAGGTCGTTGGCTTTTCACGGCTTTTTTCACACTGAAGAGCCCCTAGCAAGCAGGGCAAAGTTGTTGGTAAGTGTACTGGTCAGGTACCCACCACCCAGGGAGTGACGACCCCAGAAAAGCGGGCTTTAAAGCCCCTGGCGGTCGGGTGCCGAGTATAGACAGTTAGGCTACTAATGACAACGTGAAGCCCTAGCCCAAATAGCGCATTGCCTTTGGCGAACAAAAGGCGTAAACGGGCCGCAATTTCGCGGAAAAACAGCGCCCAAAGCCCTTTACAACCGTGCTTTAGGCAAATTGACATTCGAATTTATCTCACTATAGTGGTGCGGGCCCTGCGTGGGGGGTCTGTCTGATGATTTCAAGCATTAATAGGAGGCCACATGGCTGACAAAAAAGCGCAGTTGGTCATCGAGGGCGCAGCCCCCGTCGAGCTGCCCATTTTAACCGGCACCGTTGGTCCCGATGTTATCGACGTTAGAGGGTTGGGGGCCACGGGTCACTTCACTTTCGACCCTGGTTTCATGGCGACCGCATCGTGCGAGTCCAAGATCACCTACATTGACGGCGACAAGGGCATCCTGCTGCATCGCGGCTACCCGATCGAACAGCTCGCCGAGCAATCCGACTACCTGGAAACCTGCTACCTGCTGCTCAACGGCGAACTGCCGAATGCCGAGCAGAAGGCTCAGTTCGTCAGCACCGTCAAAAATCACACCATGGTGCACGAGCAGTTGAAGTCGTTCTTCAACGGCTTCCGCCGCGACGCCCACCCGATGGCCGTCATGTGCGGCGTGGTTGGCGCCCTGTCGGCGTTCTATCACGACTCGCTGGACATCAATAACCCGCAGCACCGGGAAATCTCGGCCGTGCGCCTGGTCGCCAAGATGCCGACCCTGGCCGCGATGGTCTACAAGTACTCCATGGGCCAGCCCATGATGTACCCGCGCAACGACCTGACCTACGCCGAAAACTTCCTGCACATGATGTTCAACACCCCGTGCGAGATCAAACCGATCAGCCCGGTGCTGGCCAAGGCAATGGACCGGATCTTCATCCTCCACGCCGACCACGAACAGAATGCGTCGACCTCCACCGTACGACTGGCAGGCTCCTCGGGCGCCAATCCGTTCGCCTGCATCGCTGCCGGTATCGCTGCACTGTGGGGCCCTGCCCACGGCGGCGCCAACGAAGCCGTGCTGACCATGCTCGACGAAATTGGCGATGTCTCAAACATCGACACCTTCATCGCCAAGGCCAAGGACAAGAACGACCCGTTCAAGCTGATGGGCTTCGGTCACCGCGTCTACAAGAACCGCGACCCGCGCGCCACCGTGATGAAGCAGACCTGCGACGAAGTGCTGCGCGAGCTGGGCATCACCAACGATCCGCAGCTGGAACTGGCCATGCGCCTGGAAGAGATCGCCCTGACCGATCCGTACTTCATCGAGCGCTCGCTGTACCCGAACGTCGACTTCTACTCGGGGATCATCCTCAAGGCAATCGGCATCCCTACCAGCATGTTCACCGTGATCTTCGCCCTGGCGCGGACCGTCGGCTGGATCTCGCACTGGAAGGAAATGCTCTCCAGCCCGTACAAGATTGGCCGTCCGCGCCAGCTGTACACCGGCTACGAGTCGCGTGACATCGTCAAACTGGCAGACCGCAAGTAAGCCAAACGGCTCGCCTGCAACAACAAGAAAGGCTGCCCTCGGGCAGCCTTTTTTGTTGCGTAACGCTTCATGCAGGAGGAGCAAGCCTTGGCGGCCCCTACAGTTGAGACATATTCCAACCAACCATCAAACTGTTACGGTTTCTCCGCCCGCTCCTTCAACGCCTTGAGCGTATTGAACGGCGCATCCACAACGAACTTGTTCGCCACCATCGCTGGCACACTGCCGCCTGGCTCGGTGTGCACCTGGTATGTCACCTCGGTAGTGTCACCCTTGGGCACCAGCTTCCAGAAACCCTGCACTTCAGCCACCCGCACATAGCCTTTTTCTTCCGGCAGGTACTTGGGCACACCCTCCAGCTTGCGGGTCAGGCTGCCGTCGGCACCTTCGCTGGTGGTTACATGGATGATCGAATCGCGAGGGGTGACCGGCCACGGCGTATTGAACTGGGTGTAGGTCCAGCTCTGGTCACCCTCGTGCTTGAGCAGCTTCTGGCTCTTGCACTCGTGAATCCAGGCACAGGCCCCGGCCACGTCTTCCTGCAGCGCCCGGACCTTGGCCAGCGGCGCCTTGATGGTCGTCACGCCCTGATAGGCCTTGTAGTTCGAACCACTCACTTCGCTCAGCGATACCTTGATGCCATCCCCTTCCTTGGCAACCTTCCAGTCTTCAGCCTGCGCCACCGACATGAACATCGCACTCAGACCACAAATCACCGCTACCCGCTTCATCGAACCCATCGTGTTGTTTTCCTTGTTTGCGAAGTTCCACTCACTCAAGCCGCCGTCACTTGCTCCAGCCAACCGATGATCCTGATCGCCTCGTCGCGATCATTGCCGCAGGTGTCCACCTCCGCCTGGAAGCCCGAGCACACCGCCGGCCGTTCAGGCTGGCCGAACAGGCTGCAGAGGTTGTACTCGGACAGTTGCACACAGCGTTCGCCAGCCGGCTTGCCGTGCGGCATGCCAGGAATGGGCGAGCTGATGGAAGGGGCAATGCAGCAAGCGCCACAGCCTTCACGGCAGTTCATGACGACATGGACCTCGGCCTAACAAATGATGGGTGAATGGGGATAGTAACCGCTAAAACAGGTGTTTGAAATTACCGCTCAGATGAAATATCGCCGCGCAGAATGTGACCGGCAGGTCGAGCAGCGTTTATTGCTTGAACTCGAAATCGATGGCTGCACCCTCGATGTCCTGACGGGCATCATTGCGCAACTGCAATTGCATTTCGTTGCTGATCAAGCGGCCATTGAGCTGGAACGGGCTGTCTGCGGCAGGCTTTTCTTCGAACAACGACGGCAGCAGCGGACGTCGCACACGGACTTCCTCCTGACTGCTCGGCTGCAGGTCCTTGACCATCTCCGGGGGCAGGCTCAGATCCAGGCGCGCCTTGGGCAAGGGCGCGGCAATCACCTCGGAGGCCTTGCGCTTGCCCGACTTTACCGCCTTGGCCGGCGTCTTCCTTGGGTCGCCAGCCTTGGTCTTGGGTTGCGCCTTGGGCTTGGCCTGTGGCTTGGCACTCGCTTTTACCGGGGCCTGGGTCGAAGGCTTCCGGTCCGGTGCCGGGACAGCCGACGCCTGTGCCAGCAGTATCGGCCCCGGTCCGGGCACAGCCAGTGCCGGGCCCGTTGCACACAGGCCCAGCGCACACAACATCACGGCAGCACAGCTCAACGCTTTCATAGGCAACGAGACGTATTCATGAGTCGCACATGCTCCTTGTTCCTGCAGTCGCTGGCAAGCCCGCGATCTAGAGGTATCCGCCCGAGGCGGTTTCCTGGCAAAGCTGATGGGCCAGCATCCCCAATGTCAGCAGCGCCCGCTCAGCCTCGCGGTTCCACGGAATGCCGCAGTTGAGGCGAATGCAGTGGTTGAACTGCTCCGTGTTACTGAAGATCAGCCCGGGCGCGATGCTGATGCCCTGCTGCAAGGCACGTACATGCAACTCCTGGGTGTTGACCCGCCCCGGCAGGCTGACCCACAGGATGAAGCCCCCGGTAGGCCGGCTCATCTGGGTGCCTTCCGGAAAGTGCTGCTGTACCGCCAGCTGGTAGGCACTGAGGTTCTTGCGATATTCCTGGCGAATGTAGCGCAGATGGCGGTCATAGCCACCATTTTCAAGGTAGGCCGCCACCCCCATCTGCGTCACACTGCACGCCGAGTGCGTGGTAAAGGTCTGCAGTCGCTGGATTTCCTGCTGATAGTTGCCCGCGATCATCCAGCCGATACGCACCCCCGGCGACAGGGTCTTGGAAAAGCTCGAGCAATAGATCACCCGCCCCAGCCGGTCGAAGGCCTTGAGCGCCTTGGTGCGCCCTTGCTCGAACATCAGCTCGCCGTAGATATCGTCCTCGACGATCTGGATGTTGAAATCCGAGGCCAGGCGCAGCAACTGCTTCTGGCGCTCCTCCGGAATGGTGCCGCCCAGCGGGTTGCTCAACCGCGCAGTCAGCACCAGCGCCTTGATCGACCACTGGTTGGCCGCCAGTTGCAGGGCCTCCAGGCTGATGCCGGTGGCCGGGTCGCTGGGGATCTCGATCACCTTGAGCCCCAGCAGGTCCGCCAGTTGCAGCAGCCCGTAATAGGTGGGCGACTCGGCGGCGATCAGGTCGCCTGGCCGGGTCAGCACCCGCAACGACATCTGCAGCGCATCGACGCAACCGTGGGTTACCACCACTTCGGACGGGTCGACCACCACCCCGGCGTCGCGCATGCGAATGGCGATCTGCCGGCGCAGCGGCTCGAAACCCGGGCTGAACATGTAGCTGAACGCGCGCGGGCTCTGGAACCGCGTGACCTTGGCCAGTTGCTGGTGCAGCGCCCGCACCGGCAGGTAGTCCACATGCGGAACCGCCGCCCCCAGCGGGAACACCCCATCACGCCGGGCTTCGGTCAGTACCTGCTGGATGATGCTGCTGCGCGTGACCAGCCCTGGACGCTCGACCCGCGCGATGTCCGGGGTCTGCGCAGTCAAGGCCGGGGTCTGGTGGACGTAGTAGCCCGATTGCGGCCGCGCGCGAATCAGCCCCTGGTCCTCGAGGTTGGCATAGGCCTGCAGCACGGTGGCATGGCTGACATTGAGCTGCGAGCTCATCTTGCGTACCGACGGTACGCGCTCACCGGGCTGATAAACGCCGCGACGGATGTCTTCCGCCAGTTGCTGGGCGATACGCTGGTAGAGCAACAGATTGGTCATGGGACGGATCTCGAAACGCGGGCTATCTAATTGTTCTTGTACAGTCGGCGAAGAATACCGGAACAGTGCATAAGTGTACGGGCACAGATGCCAGAATAGTCGACTACACAGTTGTGTGACAGCGGCTTTTTCAAGCTTTGCGGCATAAAAAAACCGGTGACTATCACCGGTTTTTTGTTTACCTCGACCTCAGCGCGGCGCGCCCAGGTGGCCTTTCTCGTCGGAAAACACGATCTCCACCCGACGGTTCTGCGCCCTGCCCCGCTCCGAGGCATTGGCCTCGATCGGGTACTGGTCGCCATAGCCTTCGACCTGGATGCGTTTTTCGTCGACGCCCAGGTCGACCAGCATGTCCGCCACGGCCTGCGCACGATCACGCGACAGCGTCAGGTTGTCCTCGGGGGTGCCGGTGCTGTCGGTATACCCCTCGATGCGCACAACGCGCCGGGGGTTGAGCTGCAGAAACTGCACCAGTTTGAGCACGGTACGACTGGCGGAGTTCTTCAATTCGGCCTGCCCGGTATCGAACAGCACGTCACCCAGGGTCATCACCAGGCCACGGTCGCTCTGGGTCGTGGCCAGGCTGACGATCTGCGCCTCCAGCCATTTGCCCTGCTGCTGCACGCTGACCAGCTTGGCTTCGCGCAGGGCCAGCTGCAGGCGCTGGCGCTCCAGTTCGAGCTTGGCCAGGCGTTCCTGATTGAGCACCAGGTTGCTGTGCTCGCGGGCAATCTCGCTGTAGCGCTGACTCAGGTAGGCGTAATGGCGCACGTCCGCACCACTGCCCACGTAGCTGGACAACCGCTCGGCACGGGCCAGCGACTCGCCGGCGCGGATCACGTCACGCGGCGCACTGCGCAGCACATTGGAATCGTCCTTCACTGCCTGGAAACTGGCGGCGGCCTGGTCGAGGGCGGTTTCGCTGCGCTCGCTGGCGCAGCCCTGCAACCCCAGCACACCTGCACACAACACGGCCACCAAGGGCTTGATCGAACTCACTGTTGCTCCCCCAACTGCTTGCGCAGACGATTGACCCGCGATTGCAGCAGCGACAGCTGCTCCTGACTCTTGAGGGTCAGCACCCGGGCTTCGGCCAGCCGCGCATCAAGCTCGGCCTGCTCGGCGCGCAGCCGCGCATCACGGTACGACTCGCTGGCCATGTTGCTGCGGGCGCGGGCAAGCTTGTCTTCGGCCAGCTTCAGCTCGGCCACTTCGTCGGTGGCACCGACGGCCTTGGCCTGCTCCAGCGCCTGTTCGGACAGGCGCATCTGCTCGTGGGGCGCCGGGTCGACAGCGCAACCGGCCAGGGCCAGTAACGCCATGGCAGCGAAAAACGGTTGAGTTCTCACACAATCTTCCTACTGTTTGGGGGCGTCGAGCGGTTGCTGCAGCTGCGCCTTCCAGCGCTCGACATTGCGTTGCAGTACTGCCTGAGGCACGCCTGAGGCCGGCAATTCTGTCAGTTTTTTGGCCAGCTGTCCGCGCAACCAGGCGTCATTGCACGCCGAATTGTGCGACAGCGCCAGGTACAGCCCGGGGCGATCCAGCGGCAGGCCGCGGGCGATCAGGTCGTTGGCCATGCCAAGGGTCTGCGCCATGGCCATGCCGGCGTAACGCCCGGCCAGCACATAGTCGACCTGGCCAAGCAAAAGCTTCTGGAATGCCTGGGTCAGGTTCTGCGCCGGCGCCAGCTTCAACTGGTCCTTGGCAAACTGGGCGAACGCCGGGGTCAGCCTGGCCTTCTCCGAGATCGCGCCCTGGTGCTGGTGCAGATCGGCCAGGCCGTCGTAGGCCAGCGTGGAGTCGTGCCGGGTCCACACCAGGTAGTCGTTCTGCAGCAGCGCCGGGTGGATGAAGTCGACGCGGGTCAGGTCTTCAGTGGCCAGCGGCGCATCCACCAGCAGGTCCATGCGTCCGCTGCGCACTTCATCCTGCGCCTCGTTGCGCTTGCCTGCGTACAGCACCTCGACCTTCAGCCCAAGCTCCGTCGCCACCTGCTTGAGCAGGTCGACGTTGGCGCCAATCAGGTGCCTGGGGTCCTGCGGGTCGCGCCAGGCATAGGGCGGCGCATCGGGGCTGCCGGTCGCCACCAGACGCTCGCACTTGCCCACCGCCAGCGCCGCCGTGGGCAAGCAGGCAAACCCCAGCAATCCTGCCATCGCCATTCGGCCAAGCCACCCCATGCACATGCCTCCCTTGCGTCGCGAAATAAAAAAGCCCGATCAAAAGACCGGGCTCTTTATAAGTGAAGCGGCTGGATTAAACCAGCTTCTCCAGCTCAGGTACGGCTTCGAACAGGTCGGCGACCAGGCCGTAGTCGGCCACCTGGAAGATCGGCGCCTCTTCGTCCTTGTTGATCGCAACGATCACCTTGGAGTCCTTCATGCCGGCCAGGTGCTGGATCGCGCCGGAGATACCGACGGCGATGTACAGCTGCGGCGCAACGATCTTGCCGGTCTGGCCGACCTGCATGTCGTTGGGCACGAAGCCTGCGTCGACCGCGGCGCGCGAAGCACCCACGGCGGCGCCGAGCTTGTCCGCCAGCGCGTACAGGTGCTTGAAGTTGTCGCCGTTCTGCATGCCGCGACCGCCGGAAACGACGATCTTGGCAGCGGTCAGCTCAGGACGATCGGACTTGGCCAGCTCTTCGCCGACAAATGCCGACTTGCCCGCATCGTGGGCAGCGCCAACCGCTTCGACAGCAGCCGAACCACCTTCGGCGGCAACGGCGTCGAAGCCGGTGGCACGCACGGTGATGACCTTGACCGCAGCGCTCGATTGCACGGTGGCAATGGCGTTACCGGCGTAGATCGGACGCTTGAAGGTGTCCGCCGACTCGACCGCGATGATCTCGGAGATCTGGTCGACGTCCAGCAGCGCGGCAACGCGCGGCAGGATGTTCTTGCCGTTGGAGGTGGCAGGTGCCAGCACGTGGCTGTAGGCCTTGCCAAGCTCGGCCACCAGCGGCGCGACGTTTTCCGGCAGCTGGTGCGCATAGGCAGCGTTGTCGGCTACCAGCACCTTGGCCACGCCAGCGATTTTCGCGGCAGCTTCGGCAACGCCACCCACGTTCTGGCCAGCGACCAGTACGTGGATATCGCCACCGATTTTCGCGGCGGCAGAAACGGTGTTCAGGGTCGCCGGGGCAACGGCGCCGTTTTCGTGTTCAGCGATAACCAGGATAGTCATTTAGATTACCTTCGCCTCGTTCTTCAGTTTCTCGACCAGTTCAGCCACCGACTTGACCTTGATACCAGCGCTGCGTGCAGCTGGCGCTTCGACTTTCAGGGTCTTGTTGGTAGAGGCGGTGGAAACGCCCAGCGCGTCCGGAGTCACAGTCTCCAGCGGCTTCTTCTTGGCCTTCATGATGTTCGGCAGCGACGCATAGCGCGGCTCGTTCAGACGCAGGTCGGTGGTCACGATCGCCGGCAGGTTCAGTGCAACGGTCTGCAGGCCGCCATCGATTTCACGGGTGACGTTGACCTTGTCGCCGGCCACTTCCACCTTGGAGGCGAAAGTACCCTGGGCATAGCCGGTCAGCGCAGCCAGCATCTGGCCGGTCTGGTTGTTGTCGCTGTCGATGGCCTGTTTGCCAAGGATGACCAGTTGCGGCTGCTCCTTGTCGACCACAGCCTTGAGCAGCTTGGCCACGGCCAGCGAGGTCAGCTCTTCAGCCGACTCGACCAGCACGGCGCGGTCGGCACCCAGTGCCAGGGCGGTACGCAGCTGCTCCTGGGCAGTGGCCGGGCCGACGGTAACGACGACGATTTCGCTCGCCACGCCTTTCTCTTTCAGGCGCACGGCTTCTTCTACGGCGATTTCGCAGAAGGGGTTCATGGACATCTTGACGTTAGCAAGGTCTACGCCGGAGTTGTCCGCCTTGACGCGAACCTTGACGTTATAGTCGACCACTCGTTTGACAGCTACAAGAACCTTCATGGATTCCTCGTTACTCTCCGGTGAAAAGAATGTCGCCTGGGCAGAACCGGGCGATTGCGCGTGGGTACAAGGGCACCTCCAAAAACGAACGCGAGCAGGTGAAATTCAACTGACTGTGCAGTCTGTTCTCGACGCTTGCGCGCAAAACCCGTGGGTCATTGTTTGTCGTGGCGTGTAAACTCCACTACAAAGGCGGGTCCTGGCGTAACTGCCCTGCTTTTTGCCTGGTTTTTAGGGGTGCTCCTGCATCCGACGGTCAGCCTACGGCGAGCGTAAAACCGCCCGTATCTTGACCGTAACGCCCAATCCGGTCAATACGGCAAACCAGCCAGCTTCAAGCCGTGCGTCTTTGATTTTACTGGGCTGCGGCAAATTCAAACAAACGTTTGTATTGGACCTCGCAAGTGGTGTAGATATAATGCGCGGCCAAGAGAAAGCGGTGTAGTCCGTCATCACCCGAGCTACACACCCGGGTACTTCGAAATGACCGCCTGACACCCGCCAACAAAGAAAAACCGATGAGCCTTGAGTAGGAGAGAACCTGTGGAACGCGAATACATGGAATTCGACGTGGTCATCGTCGGCGCTGGCCCGGCAGGCCTGTCCGCCGCCTGCCGACTGAAGCAGAAGGCCGCCGAAGCCGGTAATGAAATCAGCGTCTGCGTGGTCGAGAAAGGCTCCGAGGTCGGTGCACACATTCTCTCCGGTGCGGTGTTCGAGCCGCGTGCCCTGAACGAACTGTTCCCGGACTGGAAAGAACTCGGCGCGCCACTGAACACCGAGGTTAAGCGCGACGACATCTACGTGCTGCGCGACGCCAGCAGCTCGGTCAAGGTGCCCGATCTGTTCGTGCCCAAGACCATGCACAACGAAGGCAACTACATCATCTCGCTGGGCAACCTGTGCCGCTGGCTGGCCCAGCAGGCCGAGAACCTGGGCGTGGAAGTCTACCCAGGCTTCGCTGCCCAGGAAGCGCTGTTCGATGAAAACGGCGTGGTCCGCGGGATCATCACCGGCGACCTGGGTGTCGACCGCGAAGGCAACCCCAAGGAAGGCGTATACACCCCCGGCATGGAACTGCGCGGCAAGTACACGCTGTTCGCCGAAGGCTGCCGTGGGCATATCGGCAAGCAACTGATCAAGCGCTTCGACCTGGACAATGCCAGCGACGTGCAGCACTACGGCATCGGCCTCAAGGAAATCTGGGAAATCGACCCGGCCAAGCACCAGCAAGGCCTGGTGATCCACACCGCCGGCTGGCCGCTGGACGTGATGAGCACCGAGAACACCGGCGGCTCGTTCCTGTATCACCTGGAAAACAACCAGGTGGTGGTCGGCCTGATCGTCGACCTGTCGTATGCCAACGCCTACCTCTCCCCGTTCGACGAGTTCCAGCGCCTCAAGCACCACCCGGTGCTCGCCCAGTACCTGGAGGGTGGCAAGCGCATCAGCTATGGCGCCCGTGCCCTGGCCAAGGGCGGCCTGAACTCGCTGCCGAAAATGGTATTCAAGGGCGGCGCGCTGATCGGCTGCGACCTGGGCACCATGAACGTGGCCAAGATCAAGGGCAGCCACACCGCCATGAAGTCCGGCATGCTCGCAGCCGAAGCGGTGGCCGATGCGCTGCTGGCCGGTAGCGAGGGTGGCGACGAACTGACCGCCTACGTCGACGGCTTCAAGGCCAGCTGGCTGTACGAAGAACTGTTCGCCAGCCGCAACTTCGGCCCGGCGATGCACAAGTTCGGCCCGATGCTCGGCGCGGCATTCAACTATGTCGACCAGAACTGGTTCGGCGGCAAGCTGCCGTTCACCCTGCACGACACCAAGCCGGACTACGCCTGCCTCAAGCTGGCGGCCGACTCGAAGAAGATCGATTACCCCAAGCCCGATGGCAAGTTGAGCTTCGACAAGCTGAGCTCGGTGTTCCTCTCCAGCACCAACCATGAAGAAGAGCAGCCGTGCCACCTGAAGCTGACCGACCCGAGCATCCCGATCGGCACCAACCTGCCGTTGTACGACGAACCGGCGCAGCGCTACTGCCCGGCCGGCGTATACGAGGTGATCAGCCAGGAAGACGGTAGCAAGCGCTTCCAGATCAACGCCCAGAACTGCGTGCACTGCAAGACCTGTGACATCAAGGACCCTTCGCAGAACATCACCTGGGTGACCCCTGAAGGTGCTGGCGGCCCGACTTACCCGAACATGTAAGTACCGCCCACTAAAAAAGCCCCCACGCCTTGCGGCGCTGGGGGCTTTTTCGTGAAGGCGTTCGAGCAAACGGTCTCACACCTTCGCCAACACCAGTTCATCCCCGGCCCGCAGGTCCTCCCGCGCACTGAAGTACACCGCCGTGAGCAGGCCCACCGTGCCCATCAGCAGGCAGAACCCCACACACACCCATGGGCTCCACGGCATCAGCGCAATCAGCATCAGCGGCGTGGTGCTGGCCCACAGCGCATAGGCCAGGTTGTAGGTAAAGGAAATCCCCGACACGCGAATGGCCGGCGGAAACAGCCCGACCATCACCGACGGCACCACCCCCACCACACCACAGGCCAGCCCTGCCAGCGCATAGGCCATCCCGGTCCAGCCCCAGCCGCCGATCAGGCTGGCATACAGCGCCCCCACTCCCAACGGCAGCAACAGGCTGTAGACCATCAGCGCGCGCCAGGCACCTACCCGGTCCACCAGCAAGCCGGCCAGCACGCAACCGATGTTCAAGAACACGATACCCAGCGCGCTCAGGGCGAAGGTGTCGGCCGCGCTCATGCCGAAGCGCTGCTGCATCACCGTCGGGGTAATCACCACCAGCACCACCACCGCCGAGGTCAGCACGCAGGTCAGCAGGGCCGCCGGCACCAGCGCGCGGCGGTGCTCGCGCAGCACCGTGCGCAGCGGGAAGGCCACCGGTTGTTCACGCCGCTCGCGCAGCGCCAGGAACACCGGCGTCTCGCTCAGCCAGCGGCGCAGCCACACCCCGATCACGCCGAACACCCCGCCCAGCAAGAATGGATAGCGCCAGGCGTAGTCCAGAATCTCCTGGGCGGTGAACACCTGGGCCAGCGCCGTGGCGGTCAGCGCGCCCAGCAGGTAGCCGAACGTCAGCCCGGCCTGCAGAAAACCCAGCGCATAGCCCCGCCGCCCGGCCGGCGCATGCTCGGCGACGAAGGTCCAGGCACTTGGCACCTCGCCGCCCACCGCCGCGCCCTGCAGAATGCGCAGGCCCAGCAGGATCAGCGGCGCCGCGTAGCCGATGTCGGCATAGGTCGGCATCACCCCGATCAGCAGGCACGGCAGCGCCATCATCAGGATGCTCAGGCTGAACACCTTCTTGCGCCCCAGGTGGTCGGCAAAATGCGCCATCAGGATGCCGCCCAGCGGCCGCGCCAGGTACCCGGTGACGAAGATCCCGAAGCTCTGCAGCAGACGCAGCCACTCCGGCATCTCGGGCGGGAAGAACAGCTGGCTCAGGGTCAGCGCGAAGAACACGAAGATGATGAAATCGTAGATCTCCAGCGCACCGCCCAGCGCCGCCAGGCCCAGGGTCTTGTGGTCGTCGCGCGAAAGCCGCAGCGGGCGCGCAGGGTTGGTGGCAGTCATAAAGGCATCCGCTTCGATAGGCTCACTGCGCGCAGCAAGGCGCGCCAGGACAGGCGCAGAGCATACCAAAAAGCGGCGAACGGCTCAGGCCTCGCGAGGGAACACCGTATGCCCCATGTTCAGGCGGCGCATGGGGGGCGCGTTACCAGCAGGCCTGTACCCGGGGTTGGGCAACTGCCCCAACAGCAGCGGGGCATCGATGATAGCCATGAAGGACTGCAGGGCCTCGTTGTCGGGCACCTTGGGCAGGCTGACGCTCACCGCCTGACGCTGGCCAGCAGGCACCGCAGGTACGCGAAGGTGTTGCGACTCATACAGCAGCACATGCTGGATCTGCGTACTCACGCGACAGAACCGCTCCAGATCGACCCCCACGTGGCTGGCCAGGTCGATATTTCCGACCAGCAGACTGAACGGCAAAAGCGCGTTCTGCACCAGGCGCTGCAGGTCGTCGAAGGTCTCGACAGGGGCAATCCGGTAATACCCCAGGCCGTTGAGCATCTTCTCCAACTGCAGCAGTTGGATGGGGTGCTCATCGGCAATCAGGATTCGCATGGACTTGTCGGGCATCGGAAGGGCCTGGATAGAGAGCATGGAAGACATTCCTTGACCGCTACTACGCCACGATAAACCTCAGGCTGCGACAGGCATTACGTCAGGTGACGGATCTGATAGATAGTTGTAGGGAAATGCCGGGAAATCAAGGCGCAGCCTCAATTGTTTGTTGCTGACCAGTGCATCAGACGGAATTTTGGCGCATCCGCGCCCGGCAATGCTTCATGGCATTGACGATATTTTTTTCCACCAGACTGCGAGAAATTCCGAGTCTTTCGGCAATTTGCTGGTGAGAAAGCCCCTCCAGCTTGCGTAGAAGGAAACTGTCCCGGCACCCAGGGCTTAGTTCCCCCAACGCCTGCTGCATCAGCTCCAGTCGGCGATCCATGTCCATGCGCTGGCAGGGCGCCGGCGAACGGAATGCCTCGTCGGTGTCGAGCACTTCCAGCGGCTCGTTGTGCCGCACCTGACTACGCCGATGGTCGTCGATCACCAGATTCAGCGCGGTACGGTAGAGAAAGGCCCGCGGATACTCGATCTGCTGTTCGCCATGTCGCTCGAGCACTCGCACATAAGCGTCGTGGGCCACGTCCTCGGCCGCCTGGCGACTGCCCAGCCGAACACACAGAAAGCTCACCAGTTCGCGATAGTAGTTTTCCAAAACGACACCTGGCCAGGATTCGGCGCTAAAGCGCCGAGAATGGAGAATCAGGGTGAAGCCAGTAGGCAACAATACAAATTATTATTATTCTCAGCAACCTCCGTCACGCCTCGCAGATTACCCGACTGCACGGCCTGCGACCCTGAATGTGCACCGGTAAATTCCTGCGCATATAGCTCGTCTAACGAGGAGCCCCCGTGCCTGCGCTGTCTACGCCAGCAACTCGCGGGTCAACCCTTCTGGCTGGAAGCCCGCATGACACGTCTTACGAAAAATCGCCGCCTGTTGCTCTGCGGCCTCGGCCTGCTCGCCGCCGGCAGCCTGGCGGCCTGGCAAACCCTGCCATTGGGTGGTGAGCCCTCGAACACCATCAAGGTCACCCGCGCCGACATCGAAAGCAGCGTGACAGCACTCGGCACCCTGCAGCCACGCCGCTATGTCGATGTCGGCGCCCAGGCCTCGGGACAGATCCGCAAGTTGCATGTGGAAACCGGAGACCACGTCGAGGAAGGCCAACTGCTGGTCGAGATCGACCCTTCGACCCAGAAGGCACGCCTCGATGCAGGCCGCTATTCGATCGAGAACCTCAAGGCCCAGCTGCAGGAGCAGCGCGCCCAGTACACCCTGGCCGAGCATCAGCTCAAGCGCCAGCAGCAACTGGCCGCCAGCGGCGCTACCCGCGAAGAGGATGTGCAGACCGCACAGGCACAACTGAAAGTCACCCAGGCACGCATCGGCATGTTCCAGGCGCAGATCCTGCAGGCCCAGGCCAGCCTGCGCAGCGACGAGGCAGAGCTGGGCTACACGCGTATCTACGCGCCGATGTCCGGCACGGTGGTCGCCGTGGATGCGCGTGAGGGCCAGACACTCAACGCGCAGCAGCAAACACCGCTGATCCTGCGCATCGCCAAGCTGTCGCCGATGACCGTATGGGCTGAGGTCTCGGAGGCCGACATCGGCAACGTCAAACCCGGCATGCAGGCCTACTTCACCACCCTGGCCGGCGGCAAGCGCCGCTGGAGCAGCACCGTGCGCCAGATCCTGCCGATACCGCCCAAGCCGCTCGACCAGATCAGCCAGGGCGGTGGCAGCCCCACCAGCTCCAGCGCCTCCGGCGGTGGGGGCAAGGTCGTGCTGTATACCGTCCTGCTGGACGTGGACAACGTCGACAATTCCCTGATGGCGGAAATGACCGCCCAGGTGTTCTTCGTCGCCGGCCAGGCCAGCAACGTGCTCACTGCCCCGATCGTGGCGCTGGAGCCCGATGCCCGGCAAAACGACATGCGCCTGGTCCAGGTACTGCACCCCAACGGCAAGGTCGAGCAACGCCAGGTTCGCGCCGGCCTCAGCGATCGCCTGCGCGTGCAGATCCTCGAAGGCCTGGCCGAGGGCGACACCCTGCTGATCGGCGCGCCCGCCGCCAGTGGAGGCTGAATGTCCACGCCCCTGATCGAACTGCGCGACATACGCAAATCCTACGGCGGCATCGACACGCCCAAGGTCGAGGTGGTACGCGGTATCAGCCTGGCCATCCAGCCCGGTGAGTTCGTTGCCATCGTCGGGGCTTCGGGCTCGGGCAAGTCGACCCTGATGAACATCCTGGGCTGCCTCGACCGCCCCACCAGCGGCCAGTACTACTTTGCCGGCAAGGATGTCGCCGAACTGGACAGCGACGAACTGGCCTGGATCCGTCGCGAAGCCTTCGGCTTCGTGTTCCAGGGCTACCACCTGATCGCCTCCGGGTCGGCCCAGGAAAACGTCGAGATGCCGGCAATCTACGCCGGTACCCCTGCCGCCGAGCGCCATGCCCGCGCGGCCGGGCTGCTGGCCCGACTGGGCCTGGCCACCCGCACGGGCAACCGTCCGCACCAGCTGTCCGGCGGTCAGCAACAACGCGTCTCGATTGCCCGCGCGCTGATGAACGGCGGCCACATCATCCTGGCCGACGAACCCACCGGCGCCCTCGACAGCCAGAGCGGCGCCGAAGTGATGAGCCTGCTCGACGAACTGGCAGGCCAGGGCCACGTCGTGATCCTGATCACCCATGACCGCGAAGTCGCCGCGCGCGCCAAGCGCATCATCGAGATCCGCGACGGCCTGATCCTAAGCGACTCGGCCAACGCGGCGGCGCCAGCGCGCGCAGCGGTGGCCAGCCTGAATGCAGACGACCTGCGCCAGCGCCTGGACCGCGGCGCCACCCAGAGCGGGGCCTGGAAAGGCGAGCTCATCGAAGCCCTGCAGGCCGCCTGGCGCCTGATGTGGATCAACCGCTTCCGCACCGCCCTGACCCTGCTCGGCATCGTCATCGGCGTGGCCTCGGTGGTGGTGATGCTGGCCGTCGGCGAAGGCAGCAAGCGCCAGGTCATGGCGCAGATGGCCGCCTTCGGCTCCAACATCCTTTACCTCAGCGGCAGCGAGCCAACGCACAACGCCCCCGCCGGAGTGGTGACCCTCGACGATGTGGCAGCAGTGGCGCAGTTACCGCAGGTGAAGATGATCATGCCGGTCATCGGCAGCGAACTGACGGTGCGTTACGGCAACAGCAACCAGCGCTTCTACGTCGGCGGCAACAACACCCACTTCCCCGAGATCTTCAACTGGCCGGTGGTCGAAGGCAGCTTTTTCACCGACGCTGACGAACATGCTGCCGCAGCCGTCGCGGTGATCGGTCACAAGGTCAGGGAAAAACTTCTCAAGGATGCCGGCGACCCTATTGGTCAGTACATCCTGATCGGCAACGTGCCCTTCCAGGTCATCGGCATACTCGCCGAAAAAGGTTCCAGCTCCGGCAATCAGGACAGCGATGGCCGCATCGTGGTGCCCTACTCCGCCGCTGCCGTGCGCCTGTTCGGCAGCCGCGATCCGGAGTACGTCACCATCGGCGCCGTCGACTCGGGCCGGGTCAAGGAAACCGAGCAGGCCATCGATCACCTGATGCGCCGCCTGCACAACGGCAAGCATGATTTCGAGCTGACCAACGATGCGGCGCTGATCCAGGCCGAGGCCCGCACCCAGAACACCCTGTCGCTGATGCTGGGCGCAATCGCAGCCATTTCGCTGCTGGTGGGCGGCATCGGGGTGATGAACATCATGCTGATGACCGTGCGCGAACGCACTCGCGAAATCGGCATCCGCATGGCCACCGGCGCCCGCCAGCGCGACATCCTGCGCCAGTTCCTCAGCGAAGCGGTGCTGCTGTCGATGGTCGGTGGCATCACCGGCATTGCCCTGGCGCTGTTGATCGGCGGCGGCCTGCTGCTGGCCGACATTGCCGTGGCCTTTACCCTGGGCGCCATGCTTGGCGCATTCACCTGCGCGGTCATCACCGGCGTGGTATTCGGTTTCATGCCCGCACGCAAAGCCGCCCGTCTCGATCCGGTCAAGGCCCTCACCAGTGAATGAACCTCCGATGAAACCGCTCTTGAGCGCATTGAGCCTGGCCCTGCTGCTCAGTGCCTGCAGCACTCCACCCACCCCGCCGGACATCGGGTTTGCCCCGCCACAACAGTGGCAGTCAGCCAACACCCAGGCGGTGCGCGACAGCAACCGCGCCTGGTGGCGCAGCTTTGCCAGTCCCGAACTCGACCAACTGATCGCACAGGCCGACAGCGGCAGCTACGACATTGCCGCTGCCATCGCCCGCGTGCGCCAGGCCCGTGCGGCGCGCACCATCACTGGCGGCACGCTGCTGCCCGAAGTTGGCGCAGCCCTGGCCGGCAATCGCGAAAAACAGATGCACCACAACGGCTACGGCACCTCCAGCAGCACCAACGACCGAGAATCGGTCAGCTACAGCGCCAGCTTCAACGCCAGCTACGAGGTCGACTTCTGGGGCGGCAATGCGGCGGCACGCGACAGTGCCGAGCAGGCCCTCAAGGCCAGCGAGTTCGACCAGGCTACCGTCACCCTGACCCTGTTCAGCAACGTGGCCAGCTTCTACCTGCAGGCCCTGGCCCTGGACGAACAGCAGCGTATCGCCAGCCTCAACCTGGCCAACGCCCAGCAGGTACTGGAGGTGGTACGCGCCAAGTACAACGCGGGCTCGGCAACTGCACTTGAGCTGGCCCAGCAGCAAGTACTGGTCGCTGCGCAGCAGCGCCGGCTGCCATTGCTGCGCCAGCAGGCCACCGAGGCCCGCATCACCCTGGCCGCATTGCTGGGCAAGCCGGTGCAGGCCCTCACCCTGCACGCCAGCGATTTCAACCGCATCGCCGCCCCTGGCATCGATGCCGGGTTGCCCAGCGACCTGCTCAGCCGCCGGCCAGACATCGCCGCGGCCGAGGCTCGCCTGGCAGCGGCCAAGGCCGACGTGCAGGTGGCGCGCGCCGCGATGCTGCCCAAGTTGACCCTGACTGCCGGCCTGGGCTCCGGCGCCAACGTCGCCGCCGACGTGCTGCGCAACCCGTTCTACAGCCTGGCGGCCGGCCTCAGTGCGCCGATCTTCAACAATGGGCGGCTCGGCGCCGAACGTGACAAGGCCACCGCCGTGCAGCAGGAACTGCTGGAAAAATACCGCGGCGAACTGATCAACGCATTTGCCGATGTCGAAAAGGCCCTCAACAGCATCGACGGCCTCGATCGCCAGCGCCAATGGCAGCGCGTCGAGCTGAACCAGGCTCAGCAGGCCTTCGACATTGCACGCACACGCTACGAGGCAGGCGCCGAATTGCTGCTCAATGTACTGGACGCGCAACGCAGCCTGTACGAAAGCCAGGACGAGGCCGTGCTGCTGCATCTGCAGCGACTGCAGGCCAGCATCGCCCTGTACAAGGCTGTGGGAGGGGGGTGGCAGGTGCAATGACTGCACCTGCCCTCAGGTGCGACGCGTGACCACCAGGTGACGCGCGTACCAGGGCCGTTGCGGCACCCGGCGCAGCAACCCCTTGAAACGCTGCTTGTCCTTGGTATTGGCGACGATCACCCGCAGCGCCAGCTTCATGGTCTCCGGGTCCATCTCCACACTCTTGCCCGGCTGCAGGCCTGGCGTGGTGCTGCAACCATGAGTCACAGGGCCCAGCCAGGGCTGCCTGATATCGACCCAGCGCCCTTTGGCGAACCACGGCACGCCATTGACCCGGTTGCGCGTCACCTGGCCGGGGTGGAAGCGTTCGTGGGCGCGGAACCAGTCTTCGATACGGTCATCGATCCAGCCATGGAACAGCCAGAACACAGGGTTCACATGGGAAGAAAACGGATCGCCGAGAAAGTCGTTTTCGGGCCCATACCAACGCGCCGAGAAGTCGTCCAGGTCACGCGCCATGGGTACTGGCGCACCGTTGGACGGGTCACGCGGCACCGACGCCCAGCGCATGTGCAGCCAGTCATGCAGGCCCAGCTCCATCTCCGAGCCCAGCTGTCCCAGGGTCAGGCGCGACAGGTAGCGCGGGTCGCGGTACTGCGACTCCCACACCTCGAAATTGCTGTGGTAGGTCTCGGCACTCTTGATGTCACTGACCCACTGGGTGTACTCGGCATCCCCCGGCGCCAGCCAGGTTGGCGGCACCGCACAGCCGTCATGGTTGTCGAAGTAGCGCGCAAAGCCCAGGCGGTCGCGTTCAAGCTCCGGCTGTGGCGCCGGAAAGCGCGGCCAGGAAGGCAGGTCCTGCAACCCCCGCGCGGTCTGCAGCATATGTCGATGCATGAACAGAAAATCCACCCCGGAGCCATTGCGGTCCTTGGTCGGCCCCCGCGCATCGCGCTCGCGCTCGCGCGTTCCGGGCTGCCAGCCAAGCCCGCGCAGAGCATTGCGCTTGTCTTCGGGTAACGAGTGCCACTGGTCACGCGAAGCGTGCCAGAGTTGGTGAAACAACCTGTGCTCGTCGGAAATCAGCCAGTTCAGCAGGGCCGGCTGCAAGCCGATGCGCTCGCGTGCTTCCGGGAACAGCTTGCGGGTGGCGACAAAACGGTTGTCCTGCTGTACCAGGGCAAGGCTGCGGTCCAGGCGCGCAATGCGCCCGGTAAGCGTGCCGCTGCCGGCGTTGGCAAATTCACCCCACACCTCATCCAGCACCATGCTCAATTCGTAGACCGGTTGCTGCAGCCCCTGCTCCCGATCGAAAAGGCGCCACGTCAGCTCCCCCGCTCCCGGCGTGGCCAGGTCGCCCAGCAGGCTGTAGCGCGGGGCCGCGGGGGCACGCAGGGCCTGCGCGGTGTCGATGAAACCGCGAACCGCGCGCCCGCGCGGTGCAATGTCGATGAACACCTCCAGGTCATGCGTGGCCAGGCCGTCCAGTCCCGCATCGCGCCCTTCCAGGCGCAGGCTCCACACCCCGCGCAACTGATCGGCCAACTGGCGTCCTGCCGTATCCGGCAGCTCGACCCTGGCTTCCCCCGGGGTAACCGGATGCTCGGGTCGCGTCAGTTCCTTGTGCGCGTACAACGCAGCAGGCACCGCAGCACCGGTCAGTGCCAGGCCTGCGACAAATCCTCGTCGAGATATCGTCATTGCCCTACCTGTATCAGCCTGGAAGCAGGCTTTATCCAAGCTAGGACGTAGGCTTGAAGGTTAAATTTAGTGTCGGCGCCACACCCGGTGCCGGATAAATTAATCGGCCCTGCGCTCGTTCTTCCTGGGGAGCACACCGCGTACCGTCCCTGCCTGCGTGCAGCGATCCGCCCCTCATGGAGACCCCAGATGATCCCGACCCCCTGGCACAACGCACTGGCCCTTGGTGCCCTGCTCGCCTGCCTGATGCCCGCCGCACACGCCGCCGTACCGCCCCCGGGCGAGGTGTTCCAGGACTGCAAGGACTGCCCTGAAATGGTCGTGCTGCCCAGCGGCAGCTTTACCATGGGCACCCCTGATGACGAAGTCGGCCGCCAGCCCGACGAAGGCCCGCTGCACCAGGTGACCTTCAGCAAGCCATTTGCCGTCAGCCGCTTCACCGTGACCATCGGCCAGTGGCAGGCATTTCTGCGCGACACCGGCTACAGGATGCCCGACGCCGATGACCGCCCCGGCCGCAAATGCAGCGCCGGCAACCCCAGCTACCCGACCACCGCGCGTCACCCCGCCGTCTGCATGACCTGGCACGAAGCGCAGCGCTACATCGACTGGCTGTCGAACAAGACCGGCAAGCCCTACCGCATGCTCAGCGAGTCGGTACGCGAGTACGCCGCACGTGCCGGCAGCACCGGCCCCTTCCCGTTCCCCTTCGACGAAGGCAAGGAATACAGCATCGCCAGGCATGCCAACACCTACGGGCCTGAAGACGGCTTCAGCTTCACCGCCCCGGTGGGCAGCTTCCCCCCCAACGCCTTCGGCATGTACGACATGCACGGCAACGTCTACGAATGGGTCGCCGACAGCGTGCATGACGATTACGTCGGCGCACCCACCGATGGCAGCGCCTGGATCGACCCCAAGCCGAGCGACCCCACCTGCGACTACCGGCACATCCGCGGCAACGACTGGACCGAAGCGCCGATCTTCTCGCGCTCAGGCAACCGCAACGACCGCTGTTCGGACAACGCCGGCGACTGGCTGGGCTTTCGTGTGATGCGCGACCTGTAGCCGACCGGCCAGGGCGCCGGTGCCGCGCCGGCGCCCTCACTAAATCCCCCGCGTATCCACTCGTCCAGTTTCAGACAGCCCGCCGTGCGCGGGTCCACTCGCCCTTAGCACGTAGCCACGTCGCGACCGAGGTAGTTTCATGACCGCAGCACCGCGTAGCGCCATTCGCGAACTCTTCAGCCTGCTCAGGCCTTACCGCGCCATCGTGATCGCCTCGATCGCGCTGGGTATCGTCGGAGGCCTGAGCGTCACCGCCCTGCTGGCCACCGTCAACCAGGGCCTGCACGATGCCGGCGGCATGGGCAAGGGCGTGGTCCTGGCGTTTACCGGGCTATGCGTTCTGGCCCTGCTCAGCACCATCGTGGCCGATATCGGCAGCAACTACGTCGGCCAGAAAATCATCGCCAAGCTGCGCAAGGACCTGGGCGCCAAGGTGCTCGCCGCACCGATCGAGCAGATCGAGCGCTACCGTACCCACCGCCTGATCCCGGTGCTGACCCACGACGTCGACACCATCAGCGATTTCGCCTTTTCGTTCGCGCCACTGGCCATCTCGCTGACCGTGGTGATCGGCTGCCTGGGCTACCTGGCGATGCTGTCCTGGCCGATCTGCCTGATGACCCTGATTGCCATCGGCATCGGTTCGGCGGTGCAGTTCTTTGCCCAGCGCCGCGGCGTCAAGGGTTTCCATGCCGCGCGCGACGCCGAGGACAACCTGCAGAAGCACTACCAGGCAATCGCCGAGGGCGCCAAGGAACTGCGCATCCACCGCCCACGCCGCCACGCCATGTTCACCCGCAACATCCAGGGCACCGCCGACTTCATCTGCGATACCCATGTACGCGCCATCAACATCTTCGTGATCGCCAAGAGCCTGGGTTCGATGCTGTTCTTCGTGGTCATCGGCCTGGCCCTGGCCCTGCAGGCGTTCTGGCCGGCCAGCAACCCCACCGCGCTGAGCGGCTTCGTGCTGGTACTGCTGTACATGAAAGGCCCACTGGAGAACCTGATCGGCAACATCCCGATCATCAGCCGGGCGCAAATCGCCTTCCGCCGCATCGCCGACCTGGCCGAGCGCTTCTCCTCGCCCGAGCCACACCTGCTGCTCAGCGCTGCAGAAAAGCCCGCAGGCGCCTTCGAGGGCCTGGAAATGCGCGACGTTCAATACAGCTTCCCGGCGGCACCCGGCGCCGCGCCCTTCCGCCTGGGGCCGGTCAACCTGAACATCGAGCCCGGCGAGATCCTGTTCATCGTCGGCGAGAACGGCTGCGGCAAGACCACCCTGATCAAGCTGCTGCTGGGCCTGTACACGCCGCAACAGGGCATGGTGCTGCTCAACGGCAAGGCTGTTGATGCGCCTGGCCTGGACGATTACCGCCAGCTGTTCACCACCATCTTTGCCGACTACTTCCTGTTCGACGAACTGGTGCAGCGCGAAGGCGCCTTGCCCGACGATGCCGCGCAGTACCTGGAGCGCCTGGAGATCGCGCACAAGGTCAGCGTGCGCGACGGCGCCTTCACCACCACCGACCTGTCCACCGGCCAGCGCAAGCGCCTGGCCCTGGTCAATGCATGGCTCGACGGGCGCCCGGTGCTGGTGTTCGACGAATGGGCCGCCGACCAGGATCCGACCTTCCGCCGGATCTTCTACACCGAGCTGCTGCCCGATCTCAAACGCCTGGGCAAGACCATCATCGTGATCTCCCACGACGACCGCTATTTCGACGTGGCCGACCAACTGGTGCGCATGCACGGCGGTCGTGTGGTCAGCGAAAAAGTCTTCGCCTGAATGCCTAGAACCGGCGAGCGCACCGCCGCTCGCCGCTGCCCGCCTTTGCAACTAAATCGCATTCGTCGCCCTTCGTCTTCCTGACAACGCTCAATTTCTGCCGACGGCGACGAGATCGACATGAATCAGATGAATCACCCCTCCGACGACGACCTGCTGGCCCTGCTGCTGGCCGACGAAGCCGGCTCCGAACACGTGATCAAGGCCGGTTGCGCACCCACGCATGGCGCCTTGTCCTTCGCTCAGCAGCGCCTCTGGTTCCTGCAGCAGTTCGACCCGCAGAGCTGTGCCTACAACCTGCCTCGCGCACTGCGCCTGAACGGTCCGCTGAACGCCGACGCGCTGGAGCAGGCGTTGAATGCAGTGATCGACAAGCACGATATCCTGCGCACCCGCTTCGTCGAAATCGACAACCTGGCGCAGCAGCAGGTCGACCGCCAGGCGCGACTGATACTTGCACGGCACAACCTGGGCGAACTGCCCGCCACCGAGCGCGACGCAGCCATACGCCGGCACCATGACGCCGACCTGGCCCAACCGTTCGACCTGAGCCAGGCACCTCTGATTCGCGGCACGCTGTTGCGTACCGGTGCCAGCGAGCACGTGCTGCTGCTGAACATGCACCACATCGTGTCCGATGCCTGGTCCAATGCGATCCTGCTGCAGGACCTGGCCCAAGCCTTTGCGCAAGCGCAGGCAGGCCTGCCCGCTGGCCTGCAGCGGCCGTCGATCCAATACGCCGACTACGCGCACTGGCAGCGCCAGCAGTACCCGCTCAGCGCCGCCCACGAACGCGCGACCGCCCATTGGAAGCAAGTGCTCGACGGCGAGCTGCCGAGCCTGGACCTGCCCTTCGACAGGCCGCATGCACCAGACCAGCTACACCTCGTCGGCAACCATTGCCTTACCCTGCCGGCCTCGCTGGGCAGCGCCCTGCAGCGGTTCTGCCAGCAACAGGGGCTGACCCCCTTCATCGTGCTGCTGGGTGCCTGGCAACTGCTGCTGGGTCGCTATACCGGCCAGCACGACTTCACCGTCGGCGTGCCCAATGCAACCCGCAGCCAGGGCCAGACACAGGCGCTGGTCGGCTTCTTCGTCAGCAGCCAGGTGTACCGTGCCCGACTCGACTGCGCGCAACCCGCCGCCGAATTCCTTCAACGCCTGCGCGAACAGTCGCTGGCCGCACTGGAGCACGCCGACTACCCCATCGAGCTGATTCTGGAAGACCTGCAACTGCAACGCAGCACCCAGGCCAACCCGCTGTTCCAGACGCTGTTCAACTGGCGCGTGGCCAACCAGGACGCAGCACAACTGCGCCTGGATGGCCTGGAGGTGGAATTTCTCGGTGTCGAGCAGCAGCAGGCCAAGTTCGACCTGTCGCTGGAGATCGACTACAGCCAGCAGCAGATCGACGCCACGTTCAGCTACAGCACCGCACTGTTCCTGCCACAGACCATCGAGCGTCTGGCCGGCCACTGGCAGCACCTGCTTCAGGGGCTTGTCGAAACGCCTCAACTGCGCCTGGGCGAGCTGCCAATGCTCGAGCGTGCCGAACAGCAGATGGCCCTCCACACCTGGAACGCCACAGCCACGGACTTCGGCGCGCATGCCAACTTGCAGACCCTGTTCGAACGTCAGGCGCACGCCACCCCGGATGCCGTCGCCGTACGCCTGGGCAGTGCCGCTCTCACCTATCGTCAACTCAACCAGCGCGCCAACCGCCTGGCGCACAAGCTCCTGGAGCTGGGCGTAGGTGCAGAGGTCGGCGTGGGCATTGCGTGCGAGCGCAGCCTGGAGATGGTGATCGGGCTGCTGGGCGTGCTCAAGGCCGGGGGCGCCTATGTGCCGCTGGACACCGGCTACCCGCAGGATCGCCTGGCCTACATGATCGAGCACAGCGACATTGCACTGCTGTTGACCCAGGCATCGGTGCACCCTGGCCTGCTGCTGCCCGAGGCCCTGCCGGTCATGCTGCTGGAGCAGGCCGACAACGAACTGCAGGGGTATGCCGACAGCAACCCGACGCCAGTGGTCGACGCGGACAACCTGGCCTACATCATCTACACCTCCGGCTCCACCGGTCGCCCCAAGGGTGTGCAGGTTCGTCATGGCGCACTCACCAACCACATGCTGTGGATGCAGCAGACCCTGCAATTGCAGGCCGAGGACCGGGTGCTGCAAAAAACCGCGTTCAGCTTCGATGCCTCGGTCTGGGAGTTCTGGCTGCCGTTGCTCAACGGCGCGCAACTGGTGCTGGCTGGCCCTGAACTGAACGACGACATGTCGCTGCTGTGGCCCGAAGTGCAGGCCCAGCGCATCACCGTGCTGCAAGCCGCGCCTTCGCTGCTGCAAGCCCTGATGGGCCAGGCCGAGCGCACATCACTGGCCAGCCTGCGGGCAATCCTGCTGGGCGGCGAAGCGCTGAGCCCGGCGTTGGTGCAGCAACTGCGCAGCGTCAGCGACGCCCGTATCTACAACCTCTACGGGCCCAGCGAAGCCACCATCGACACGTGCTGCTACAGCGTGCCGGCCACGCCCGACGGCGCCATCGTCCCCATCGGCCAGCCAATCAGCAACCTGCGCACCCACGTGCTCGACCACGAGCTGAACCCCTGCGCCATCGGCGTCAGTGGCGAGCTGCTGATCGGTGGCGTGGCCCTGGCCCGCGGCTACCACGCCCGGCCCGGGCTGACCGCCGAACGCTTCGTGCCAGACCCCTTCGCCGGACACGGCGAGCGCCTGTACCGCAGTGGCGACCTGACCCGCTATCGCGACGACGGCGTGATCGACTATGTCGGCCGCATCGACCACCAGATCAAGCTGCACGGCCTGCGCATCGAACTGGGCGAGATCGAGGCACGCCTGCTGCAACAGCCCCAGGTGGCCGAAGCCGTGGTACTGGCCCCGGACTACCTGGGCAGCCAGCGCCTGGTGGCCTATGTGGTGGCCACCCGGCCTTTGCCCGATGCTCAGGCGCAGGACCAGTTGCGCCAGGCCTTGATCGCCGGGCTCAAACAGCAACTGCCGGCCTACATGGTACCGGCCCACTTGCTGCTGCTCGACGGCCTGCCCCTGACACGCAACGGCAAGCTCGACCGCAAGGCCTTGCCTATGCCCGACACCGCGCCCACCGGCTACCGGTACGCGGCCCCGCAAAGCGCCATGGAACGCCAGATCGCGATGCTCTGGCAGGAAGTGCTCAAGCAGCCGAACATCGGCTTGAACGACAACTTCTTCGAACTGGGTGGCGACTCGATCGTCTCCATCCAGGTGGTCAGCCGCGCCCGTCAGGCTGGCATTCGCTTTACTCCCAAACAGCTGTTCCAGCACCAGACCGTGCAGGGGCTGGCCCAGGTCGCACAGTTCGACGACCCGGTTGCACACATCGACCAGGGGCCGGCCAGCGGCACGGTCGCGCTGCTGCCGATTCAGCAGGCATTCTTCGATACGCCGGTGCCATCACGTCATCACTGGAACCAGTCGGTCCTGCTCAAGCCGGCCGGGCAGCCACTCGATGCCGCTGTGCTGGAACAGGCAGTGAACACCCTGATCAACCACCACGACGCATTGCGCCTGAGTTTCACCCAGCAGGCACAGGGCTGGAACAGCGTCTACCGCGCGCCTGCCGACGCCCACAACGCCCTGCTACAAGCGGTGGCGTGCGATGATCGCGAACTGGAGCAGTTGTGCGAACGCGCCCAGCGCAGCCTGGACCTCGAACACGGCCCGTTGCTGCGCGCGCTGCTGGTGAGCCTGGCCGATGGGCGTCAACGCCTGTTACTGGTAGCCCACCACCTGGTGATCGACGGGGTTTCCTGGCGCATCCTGTTTGATGACCTGCAAAGCGCCTACCAGCAGTGCCTGGCTGGCCAGCCCCCCCAATTGCCGGCCCGTACCAGTTCGCTGCAGGCCTTCGCCCAGGCGCTGCGCGAGCATGCCAGGGGCCAGGCCATCGGCGAGCTGGACTACTGGCTGGACCAGCACCAGGCCATCGCAGCCGACCTGCCCGATGCCCGGAGCGCCATGGGCGCACCGGCACAGGTCGCGCTGCTCGATTCGCACCTGGACAGCGAACGCACGCGTCGCCTGCTGCAACAGGCTCCTGCGGCCTACCGCACCCAGGTCAACGACCTGCTGCTCAGCGCGCTGGCCCGAGTACTCGCACGCTGGACCGGACAGGCCGACAACCTCATCCAGCTCGAAGGGCATGGCCGCGAAGAGCTGAGTGAAGGGCTGGACCTCACCCGTACCGTGGGGTGGTTCACCAGTGCCTTCCCGCTCCGGCTGTCGGCGGGACATGACCTGCAGGCCACCATCAAGCAGGTCAAGGAGCAACTGCGTGGCATACCCGACAAAGGCATCGGTTTCGGTGCCCTGCGCTACCTGGGCGAGCAAGCCGTGCGCGACGTGTTGCAGGCGCTGCCAGATGCACGTATCACCTTCAACTACCTCGGCCAGTTCGACACCAGCTTCGATGACACCCAGCAACCGCTGCTGATACCGGCCAGCGAAGCGGCAGGTGCCGAGAAACACGCCGATGCCCCGCTGAGCAACTGGCTGAGCATCAATGGCCAGGTGTACGCCGGCGAGTTGAGCCTGAGCTGGACCTATGACCAGAACCGCTTCGCCCCGCAGGTGATAGAGCGTCTGGCAGAGGACTATGTCGCAGAGCTCGGCGCACTGATCGACCACTGCTGTGACAGCCTGAATCAGGGCGCTACCCCGTCGGACTTCCCGCTGGCCGGGCTCGACCAGGCGCAACTGGATGCCCTGCCGATCGACCTGGCATTGATTGACGACCTCTATCCGCTGTCGCCGCTGCAGCAAGGCATGCTGTTCCATACCCTCTACGAGCAGGAAGCCCACGACCAGGACGGTCGCAGCTACATCAACCAGATGCGCCTGGACATCAGCGGCCTGGACCCCCAGGCATTCGCCGAAGCCTGGCAGGCCGCCGTCGACCGACACGACAGCCTGCGCACGGTGTTCCTCTGGCAAGGCGAAATGGCGCAGCCACTGCAGGCGGTGTACAGGCAGATGCGCGTGCCGTTCAGCCTGCTCGACTGGCAGCAACGCACTGACCTGCCGGGCGCGCTCGACGCACTGGCCGCCGAGCAGCTGCAACAGGACCTGGCGCTGGACAAGGCTGCGCTGTTCAGGCTTGTGCTGGTGTGCACCGCACCTGGGCACTATCACCTGATCCATACCAGCCACCACATCCTGATGGATGGCTGGAGCACCTCGCAGTTGCTCGGCGAAGTGTTGCAACGCTACAGCGGCCAGGCCCTCGCTACCCCGCCAGGCCGCTACCGCGACTACATCGACTGGCTCGGCCGTCAGGACGCCGTACTTGACCAGGCCTACTGGCACACTCAACTGGCCGACCTGGAGGAGCCCACCCGGCTCGCGCATTCGGTCGTCAACAGCACGCCGGCGCAGGGCCATGGCGCCTGCTACCTGAGCCTGGATGCGCCACGCACTCAACGCCTCAACGACTTCGCACGCCAGCAGAAAGTCACCCTCAACACCCTCGTGCAAGCCGCTTGGCTGGTAGTGCTGCAACAGTACAGCGGCCAGCGCTGCGTATGTTTCGGGGCCACCGTGGCCGGGCGCCCGGCTGATATCGCGGGCGTGGAACAGCAGATCGGCCTGTTCATCAATACCCTGCCGGTCATCGCCAGCCCGCGCCCCGACGTCAGCGTGGCCAGCTGGCTGCAGCAGGTGCAGGAAATCAACCTTGGCCTGCGTGAGCACGAACACACCGCGCTGAGCGATATCCAGCGCTGGTCCGGTCAACAGGGCGAGGCACTGTTCGACAACATCCTGGTGTTCGAGAACTACCCGGTGGCCGAAGCCCTGGAACAGGAGGCGCCCGCCGGGCTGACATTCGGTGCAGTCGACTATCACGAACAGACCAACTACCCGCTGACCCTGGCCATCAGTGCTGGCGACTCGCTGCTGCTGCATGCCAGCTATTCGCGACAGCATTTCAGCGACGCGGGCGTGCAGGCCATCGGCGAGCACCTGCTCAACCTGCTCGAACGCATGCGCGACAACCCCCGCCAACACCTGGGCGAGCTGGAGATGCTCGCGTCGACCGAACGCCAGCAGGTCGTCCAGGCGTGGAACGCCACCAGCACCGAATACCCGCTCGAACGCTGCGTGCACCAGCTGATCGAAGACCAGGTCGAGCGGACCCCCGGCTCCCCGGCCCTGGTGTTCGGCGGGCAGCACCTGAGCTATGCCGAACTCAACAGCCGTGCCAACCAGCTCGCCCATGCGCTGATTGCACGCGGTGTCGGCCCCGACGTGCTGGTCGGCATCGCCATGGAACGCAGCATCGAGATGGTCGTCGCCCTGCTGGCGACCCTCAAGGCCGGTGGCGCCTACGTGCCGCTGGACCCGGAATACCCGCGCGAGCGCCTGGGTTACCTGTTCGACGACAGCGGCATCGCCCTGCTGCTGACCCAGCAGCACCTGCTGGCACAGCTGCCGGTGCCCGAAGGCGTACCGCTGCTGGCCCTGGACACACTGGACCTGAGCGAGCACGCCCAGAGCAACCCGGACATTGCCCTGCACCCGGAGAACCTGGCCTACGTCATCTACACCTCTGGCTCCACCGGCAATCCCAAGGGCGCCGGCAACCGCCACAGCGCACTCACCAACCGCCTGTGCTGGATGCAGCAGGCCTACGCCCTGG